>DTYH01000129.1 GCA_012961955.1 Desulfobacterales bacterium
AAATGCCTGACGCGAAGCTGATGATCACCTTTGCCACCTCGTCGGCGTGTCGCCCCGCTGAGAATCCCAAGGCGTTGCTGACCTACAATGTCATGGCCCTGATGCCCGCATTTGTTGACGGGTTGATGGATGCATCGGTTTGAATAAAGTCCCGGTATATTCTACCTTCAGTCCTAATTGAGCGATTGAGTGCACTGATAACCCCCGTAGTTACTGTATTGGAAAATCCGAATGGGTTTCCAATCGCGATGACTGTTTCACCTATCATTAGGTCGTCTGAGTTCCCCATCTCAATTGCAGGAAGGGGTTCTGCAGAATTGATACGCAACACAGCTAAGTCAGAGTCAGGGTCTGCTCCTACCAGTTGTGCCTCAAACTTCCGTTTATCCATTAGAACCACATTGATCTCTGTGCTCCGTGCAATAACATGCTCATTGGTAAGGATATATCCACGTTTTCCATCTATGATCACGCCAGACCCAAGGCTGTTTTGAATATATCGTCTCTGTTGATGAAACTCAAAAAAATCCCGAAAAAACGAATCGAAGAAAGGGTCGATATCAAAATCGAAGAAAGGGTTGGTACGTGTTCTTACCTCGTACTTGGAGTTTATGTTTACCACAGCAGGACTCACCTTTCTCACTGCTAAAACAACAGCGCTTTCCCTGAGATTTGAGTATGTCCTCCTCCCATAAGAAGGCAGCACCGATACCATTATTATGGCTACAGCATAAAATATTGTTGCACAATTAGGTTTTTTATAATACATGATCTTTGGCCCAAAAATGATCTTTACTTACTTAGGGAACAGCCCATTGAAAAGTTACAGTAATTACACTATATAGCTGTATACTTAGCGGATCTTGCTCCAGGCAATTTGAAAAACTCCCATGCTTACCCTTCACAGGATGAAGTTTTTCTTGGAAAGACTCGACCGAAACCTTTCGCTTTTCCCTCCCCGGTCTCAACTCACTGGAAAAACAAAGCTTGGAGACATCGGAGTCTAAAGAAAAACTTCACCCCGTGAAGGGTTACCCCCTATGAGATGTACAGAGCCCCCATCTCATAGATCAAAGAGTTCAAATTGCTCATCTTCGCCTTCGCAAAGATATATTCTGGAAACAGGTGTGAGACTCAAAAATGAAAAAAGGAAATTCAGATAAAAGGTTATATACCAATCAAAACCTGATCAGTCAATCCTTTGAAGAAATCCTGCATGTGGTCCGGCAGCCCAGTCGTTACCTGGGTTCAGAGATAAATGTGGTTAAAAAAGATTTAGCCAAAGTCAGACTTAGATTTGCCGTTGCCTTCCCAGATCTGTACGAGGTGGGTATGTCCCACCTTGGTCTACAGATCATATATAACATATTGAACCAAAGAGAGGAGATTGCAGCAGAGAGAGTATTCGCACCCGATCTGGACATGGAAGCTCATCTCAGGGAAAAGAGGATTCCCCTCATGTCCCTGGAGACAAGGACCCCTCTAAGACTCTTTGATATCATCGGTTTTAGCCTCATTTATGAGCTTAACTACACCAATATCCTGACCATGCTCGATCTCGCACATATACCGTTCTATGCTGAAGAAAGGGATAACTCACACCCTTTTATTGTTGCAGGCGGACCATGCTGCTTCAACCCTGAACCGTTAGCCGATTTTTTTGACGCCTTTGTAGTAGGCGATGGCGAGGATGTTGTACTCCAGCTTTCTGAAACATACCTTGCATGGAAAGAGGCTGGACGAGATCGTCGGGAACTCCTAAAACTCTGGTCAGAAATAGAAGGGGTTTATGTCCCTTCTTTCTTTACCCCAGAACTGAGCGAGGATAGTCTTCAGACCCTTATACCACGATCATCAGATTACTCTATTGTTAAAAGAGCCTTTGTTCCTGATCTGGACTCTGCCTCCTTTCCAGACAAGCCTATCGTCCCTTTTGCCAAACCTGTTCATGATCGTCTAAGTTTAGAAATCACAAGGGGTTGCACCCAGGGGTGTCGGTTCTGTCAGGCAGGAATAATCTATAGACCAGTACGAGAGAGGGCACCGGATACGGTCTTGAATCTCGCCTTCCGTGCCCTTGCCAACACAGGTTTTGACGAAATCTCCCTCCTATCCCTCAGTACTGGCGATTACTCCTCTATTCAGTCACTCCTGAGGGTCCTCATGACCCGGTGTGAACCGGAGAGGATCGCTGTTTCCTTGCCATCGCTTAGGGTAGGAACCCTAACACCGAGGTTAATGGCTCAGATCAAAAGGGTGAGAAAAACAGGGTTTACTATCGCCCCTGAGGCAGGAAGTGAGCGCCTGCGCAGGATAATCAATAAGAACATCGCAGAGGATGACCTGGAACTCACGATCAAAAACGTCTTTGCCCTCGGCTGGCGACTTATCAAGCTATACTTTATGATCGGCCTTCCCACGGAAACGGAAGAGGATGTGGATTCAATCGTTTTACTTGTGCGCCGGCTGAAGAGGATTCTGGAAAAAAAGGGTGGCACAGGAAATATTAACGTAAGCGTATCCACCTTTATCCCCAAAGCACACACCCCTTTTCAGTGGGCAGGCCAGTTACCTTTGGAAAAGAGCGAATATATGATTCAAAAGCTCAGAGGACAAATACATGGACAGAGGATACGTTTCAAATGGCAAAACCCTAAGATGAGCTTGCTGGAGGGGTTGTTTGCCCGGGGCGATCGACGCCTAAGCCGGCTATTGGTAGAGGCGTACCATTTAGGATGTAGGCTCGATGGTTGGAGCGAACATTTTAGATACGACCTCTGGGAAAGGGCCATGGAGAGATGCCACGTGAACATCGATTTCTATACGTCACGCGAGCGCAAACTCTCTGAGCCGCTACCCTGGGACCACATAGATTCAGGTGTCAGGAAAGATTTTCTTCGGTCAGAATGGAAAAAAGCACTTCTTGGCGAGACCACAGAGGATTGCCGAACAGGCCTTTGTAACCAATGTGGAGTCTGTGACTTCGAAAGGTTACAAACGAGGATATTCAAAGAAGGTGATACGGTTGAGACCAATTGCTATGTCCGCCCTCCTGAGCAAAAGGAGTCTTATCTTAGGTTTTGCGTCTCATTTGAGAAGCGCGGTCAGGCAAAGTATTTTGGCCATCTTGAACTTACCAGGATTTTCATGCGTGCCTTTCGAAGGGCACATATTCCTTTAAAGTTTACCCGGGGATTTCATCCCATGCCCAGGATCTCTTTTACGGACGCCCTCCCTGTCGGAACAGAGAGCACAAAAGAGTATTTCTTTGTTGAGGCACACTCCTCTGTTACGCCTGATACAATAGTCAAACGTCTGAATAGTACATTACCCCAGGGGCTTAGAATACTTGAGTGTAAGTTGGCTCATAAAAAGCAAAAGACAGAGATGCCAAAGATAGCTCACTATACAGTCACCCTGAAGGACGCAATCTTTCCCGAAGGTAGGCTGAGACAGTTTCTGCATAGCAAGACCTGGCCTCTTGAGCGAACCAATCGCAAGGGTTATCGAAAAAGGATGGAACTAAAGGAAATCATAACATCAATCATGATTTCTGCTCCTGATACAGTCAGAATGAGCTTTTCCCTCCCACCCGGCCACACCCTCAGGCCGGCAGAGGCACTCGTCCATATCTTCGGTCTGTCAGAGGAGGTGCTGAAGCGAGCTGTTATTGTCAAAGGGGAATAATATCCCATTCGTAATCTTTCTCGGCGGAGCCCCATTTATCTCATTCCCTAGTGTCACGGCCATGGGACACCCTTACTCCTGCAACACTGGGAAAAGGGGGTGAAAGCTCACAGGCAGGGGCAGTGATCGCCATCTAGGGGACGGTGTAATCTAATTTCCTCTCTTGTTATTCTTGTTCTTTGGACTTCGAGATATCCTACCTTGCCCCACGTAAAACCGGATAATTGGGTTTGCGGCAGGTTTTTTATTCACCTGACGGGTACTAATATGCTACGCAGCATCAAAAGGGTGGATGCAGGTTCAAATTTAGAGACCTACGTATATTCCCCACTGGTATCGGGGAATCACGCGAAGCCTAAGATTGGTATACTTTCTTATATGGTGGGCCACAGTATGAACTACACTGATGCTCGGCCCTACTCGGTTCGCATTCTTGGGTTTTTGGTATTTGCTATAGCCCACTGGCTGTGCGATCTCTTTTGGTACTACTTTCTCTCGTCGCTATCCTTTAAGGGTACTCAGTTCTTTGGGAACGGGTTGCAAAAGATAATCTTGCAGCATCTTGGATTGCTCTCCTCTTATTTCGAGTAAAATTCATCCTTGACGCCCAAAAGATATTTCTTTATCAGCAACACGCTAAATTAACGAAAAGTATTACTAAATTCGTAACTATTCTGGTCAAAAATGTCATACTAAGCGTAAGCGGAGCGTGATTGGAGCTGAGAGTGAAGACTTAAAAAGATAGTGTTGATGAACTCGGAATTTGACTTTTTGAGCCATTCCTGCACAAGCGGGAATCTCGTTATTACAGCGTGTTATGGACTCCCGCTTTCCCGGGAGTGACGTGTTAGGAGACTTTTTGCGAATGTATGAGTATTCTGTTGCTAAGAAGAAAAGCTGGCGTATGTGGTGAGTCTAGGTCGTCGGTGTCGGTTAGTACACCATTGAAACCGATATTGAGATTGACAACCGGGGCTAGACTTTAACCGTTTGAAATAGTCTAACTGATCACCGGGTGAACTCTTTCTCGGAACGACTTGGCGGAGACCTCTAGTCTTTCCGTGATATATTCTTTTAACCAACAGAGTCCAAAAACGTCCGCCCACCTCGTCCATCAGCAGGACAGTTACCTTTGTCGGTTTTTTTTATTCTATTTACAATAAATACTTGACATTCCTCTAAAGCTAAGGCATAGAAGATCCACACTATCAATCTGATATTCCATTTAATGCACGAAAGGAGAGAATTACTGTATGGCAATAACCAAGGAGCACATTATCAATAGGGTCTACACAGAGCTCGGGTTGAGGAAGAGTCAAGCTCGGGAGGTAGTGGAACAACTTTTAGAGGTCATTAAGAGTACGTTGGAAAGCGGCGAGGACATCCTGATCAGCGGTTTTGGAAAGTTTGCAATAAGGGATAAGAAGCCACGACGAGGTCGCAATCCTCAGACACGAGAGGATCTAGAGCTTCGGGCACGCCGAGTAGTAGTATTCAAGACTTCGGGAGTTTTGAGAAAGAGGATAAACGGATCTTAACGGGCTACAATTATGGCGTCCGGGTATCCATTTGCCCTTAATATCTTCTTATATTGCCTTGCCTGATCAAGTGTGGCGCATTTCGCAACACGTACTCTATAAAACTTGTCATTACCAATATTGTAAACAACAATATGCGCGTCTTCGTATGTATTAGCCAGTTTCTCTCTAAGCTTAAGAGCATTTTCTTTGCTCTTAAAAGCCCCTATCTGAATAGCAAACTCTCCAACATAGTAGTTACCAGGCATTAAGGAATGCTTTGTCTTTCCCGTTACGCGAGCTTCTCGTAACATTCCCAAGGCTTCTATCTCTACGGCGGCGGTACCAGGCCCTACGATACCGATCATTCTAGCAGCCCGGTACGAAAGATCAATAATTCGTCCGGGGACAAACGGTCCTCTATCGTTTATCCTGACCACAACTACCTTTTTGTTCCTGAGATTGCGTACCTTCACGTACGTACCCATAGGAAGGGTTCTATGGGCCGCGGTCAGGGCGTACATGTTGTACGTTTCACCACTTGAGGTCTTCTTTCCATGAAATTCTCGACCGTACCAGGAGGCAATCCCCTTCTCCCGGAAACTCCGGGCATGTTTGATGGGGCTGTACCATTTACCATAAACCTTATATGGCCGGTCATGACCCGAAAGAACTACTGGCTTTGTACCGTTCGTAGCGCAACTTAAAACAAAAAGGAGAGGAAAAACAGATAGGTAAATCTTTTGAGCCACAGAGACACCTCGGTAGGACTTAAAAATTAAGGGTGAATAATGATGGCCATTATTTCCATTTTACATACTTCACTTCGCACTTTTCATTCTTCAAACTCTTCATCCTATTTGCTCAACGCTATAGAAAGGGCTGTAGTTAAGCGAATGATATCATTGCTCGCCTCTTTAAGGCGTTTGCAGACGAGTTCTGCAATCCTTCTTAAAATCTTAAGCCCCATATCGGAGCGGGAATTCAGGGAGTCTCCACCCAACTGTGGAAATTGTAGAATGACCAAATCAAAGAAAGGAGGGTGGACACTATGGCAAGAGTCAAGAAGGCACCTAAACCCGAAGAAGT
>DTYH01000130.1 GCA_012961955.1 Desulfobacterales bacterium
ATATCCTGATCTTTGAAAGAGGAGGTGAGACCCAGGTTACGACAGGTCAGATCTCTGTACCGGTGGTCTCTCCAAAAATAGAGACTTTGTACGATCCTTTCTACCCGTTAGAAAAACCCCGGGTTAACTCTTGACGGGGTGAAAAGAAAATCTTCACTGCGTGAAGAGTTACTAATGATCCCCTTTTTTGAGGTCTAAAAAAGTACGAATACCAGCGTACATAAGTCCCAGGCCGACAACCGTCAACACCATGTAGAGAGAACCCATAAATAAGAAATGACCTGCATCCCATTGCCACTCAAAACAGAACGGAAACATGATAGAGCCTCCTCTCTTTTTTATGCCGGGTTCAGCTCTTTTTCCTGGGGAAAGACTGGAAGGTACCGGTACGAAAGTGATATGACAATGATGCCGTAAGCTATCACGGCAAGGGAACTCGCCCACTCCTGCCAGCTTGGAAAATACGTCACGAACCTGTCAAAAGGGAGAACAGGCAAGGCCAGGGTTTGAACCGTAAAGACGAATCGATTAATAACTACCCCGGTACAGTTTAAGAAGCAAGCCAGGATGAGCCACGAGTTGTTTTCTCTTCCGCGTCTGGTAAGGAGGATTATTGCCGGAATCACACCACAAATCCCAATCTCTAGAATGAATAGCCACAGCCCGTAAGGCTGATTCCTATAAAAATCCATGAATGTGAAGCCTCTAGCAGGGGCGGTTACCGTGGCCCAGTAGATGGTATCGGCTATCTTAAAGAAGAGATAGCCTAACAGGAGCCAGCCTGAGATCTTTGCCAGGAGAGCAATAACGTTCTTTTTTACGAGCTTCTTCCTGGTAATCTTTTGCGTAATCCATGTTATCAGTATGGTGAACGATGGTCCTGCTGCAATAGCTGAAAGGATGAAGAGAAAAAATGTCCATGGCCAGATAAAGAATCCGTCTCTAAATGCAAAAGGTCGGGCGTACAGGACACCGTACATCCCGCCCAGGGAACCTTGGTGAAAGAATGATAGAAACGTGCCGGTTGCAGCAAACACGGCCACAATACGGTGAAGATGGTGCCCAAACAGGTTTAGGCTGGGTATCTTTTTCAGCTGCCGATTCTCGAGCAGGAGCGGAAGATACTCGATACAGAGAACACAGAAATAACACGTTATGCAAAAGGCCACCTCAGCCAACATGGAGTGTATATTGGTATGCCAGAAGATAAACCATCCACGCAATGGTTGCCCGACATCTAGCCCAAGGATCGCCAGTGCACTGCTGTAGCAGATGAACCCAATAATCACAGCAAAATTCACAATGTTCTTAAGTTCATCTATGCCTATTATATATCGTAAGAATCCGGTAAAGAAGGCCCCTGCTCCCAGAGCAATCACAGCAAGGTCTAGAGTAATCCAGATACCGAACCCAAAATAGTCATTCATATTGGTCTGATTAAGGCCCTTGATCCAGCAGAGAAGTGCACCTGCCGCTCCCCATAATAGGAGGAGAGAAACAGCGCTAATCCATAAGACAAATTTCCCAAACGAACAACGCTTAACCCCTTCTGGTATCAGTGCATAATCCATAACGTGAACTCCTTGTATTCATATTCGTCGTTCATGGAGCAGGCTTTTTTCTTTCGATCCCTTTCTACTTATATAATTAATTGTCAGCAGCCCTACGGACCCACCCTTTTCTCGAAAGATAGTATACCTTCGGGTTAGTGCCCAATCTTTCCAGGAGCCGAAAGGCATACGGGCTCTTCTTCAGCTTATATACCTTATGTTCAGGGTTATTAAGATCGCCGAAGGTTATGGCGTTTGCAGGACAGGCCTGTGCACAGGCAGGGATGTATTCGTCTTCACGGATCTCGCGTCGTCCCTCTAGATATGCTTTATTCTTGGCGCGCTGAAGCCTGTGATGGCAAAAGCTGCATTTTTCCACTACTCCCCGCATCCGGGGAGATACATCAGGGTTCAGGTATTTCTCCATTTCGCCGGGCCAGACGGGATCCCACCAATTAAAGTACCGGGCATGATACGGGCATGCAGCCATACAGTATCGGCATCCAAAGCAGCGGGTATAAATCTGGCTTACAATCCCTGTTTTGGGGTCCTGATCGGTCGCAGTAGCCGGACAGACCGAAACACACGGTGCAGGATGTCCATGGCTCCCTTCGCAGTGCATGCAGGGTCTAGGAATATAGCAGATCTCGGTATTCGGATAAGGGCGACCGTTAGTAATCTTGTAGACCCGCATCCAAGTTATGCTATCGAGTTTATTTGTTTCGTCTTCTTTGAACGAAATATTATTTTCAGCCATACAGGCTACCATACAGGTCCCACAACCAGTGCACTTGTCAAGATCAATTACCATTCCGTATCTTGTTGTCTCTTTATACGCCTCTTTCATTAACACCTCTTCAAATCTATATCTTCGGGATACCTGATGTTAAACTCTCTCCAGTTTGGCTCGAATCCCCCAGGTGGCATCCAGACCGGATACAGGCTCTTCTGCTGATGCCATGACTGTGTTGAAATTGACACCCTTACCTTTAATGAATCGGTCGTATGCAGAATGCCCCAGCCCTTTGGGCATAGCCAGTATGCCAGGCATAATGCCGTCGTACAGATGTAGACGGACCTTTATTTTCCCTCGTGGAGTCCGAATCATTGCGTATTGAAGTTCTGAGAAGCCATATTTCATGGCTGTCCTGGGATTTATCTCTACAAATAGGTCATCTTTTCTCAAAACAGTATCTTCCAGGGTCTTCGTCAGGAAAGGAGGGTTGCCGATCGCACCATCAGCAATGCGTATTGACTCATAAGGTATGAGGATCAAAGGATAGGTCGAACTATCTCCCATGGGCGATATTGGCTCGTAATGGGGGAGACATTCTATATCGTTTTTTATCTTTATACCTGTCCTGCTCAATCTTGTCGCATAAAATTCAAACTTGCCAGAAGACGTGCTAAAAGTCGGTGCAGAACTTGCCTCGCCATAGGTGCGATCCTCAAGGAATCCTTTATCTTTCAATGCGTTCCATCTATTCCCCATGGTGTCTTTGAGTAATGTTTCATAATCATCCCACTTAAAGGATTCCGCAATAGTTCCACCCAGGGTTCTGGCAAGTGTGATCAGTACGTCCCCCACATGCCGGGTATCGAATTGGGGTTTTACTACCGGTCGTGCTAAACTTAGTACGGGGGTAGGGATGCCAATAGGGGTTGGGACGTCCTCCCACCGCTCCAGATAGGTATGATTCGGTAGTATCAGATCAGCATATTTGGCCGTCTCGTCCATGTATGAAGAAAAACTGACTATAAAGGGTATCCTAGAGAACGCCTCCTCTACCGCCTTGCTGTCAGGCATGGTATAGATTGGGTTTGCGTCATGTACAAGTAGGACCTTGATAGGATATCCTTTCCCGGTATTGATCACTTCAGGGAATCGGTTAAGCAGATGGCGGGCAAGCGGATATTGATCGGTACCAGCTCCATCGATCCGTGGCATCTTGCCGCACCGAACAGCAATCGCGTCCTTTTTTACGGTAGGCCATTGTGTTATGTCCGATTCACGGAGCTGAAACACCCCTCCTCTTCTATTGATGTTTCCCACCAGGGCGTTTAATGCATGAATTGCCATGAATTCATATACACTCCCCGCTGTTGAACCCTTTCCACGACCACAAACAGCCAGAGGGTGTGTAGCTTTGGCAAAGGCCTGTCCAAGAGCCACTATCTTAGACGCTGAAATTCCAGTGATGTCAGAGACTCTTTGAGGGGAATACTGTTCCAGGGCAAGGCGCTTAAATCCCATATGGGTCTTACCCGATTTGTCGGTCCAGTCCTCAAAACCGAAACAAAACTTGTTGACAAAACGCTTATCATAGATTCCTTTCGTGATAATCACGTGAGCCAGACCCATAGCCAGTGCCGCATCTGTTCCCGGTCTGATAGGAAGCCATTCGTCTGCCTTAGCAGCCGTGTTGGAGAGCCGAGTTTCCACTTGGACTACCCTTGCCCTTTGTTTGGATGGATCTCCCTTCCACAGGCTATTGGTCATGATAGTTCTGACCGGAGAACCCCAGCCTTCAACAAGACCGCTTGAGAAGCTTATGATAAAATCGGCCCGTTCAAGATCATAGGCTATAGTCCCTCCTTCAACTCCGTGCATCAGTGCAAGTGTGATCTCGTAGGTGTCTTGTATAGAAGGAGTGCGGATGACGTTTGGAGAGCCATAGGCCGTAAAGAACCGGGAGAATAGGTGGCCTGTTGTTCCCCTGTCAGACCCAAGGATACATGCCGCGGTGTGTGCCTCGCCGTTTCGACGTAATTCGCTCAATTTGCTCGACAGCTCGGAAATTCCTTCTTCCCATGAAATCTTTTCCCATCTACCGGAACCACGGTTTCCAGTACGCTTGAGAGGGCTCTTGATCCGGCTGGGCCCATACAGGAGTTGAAGCCCAGCCAGCCCAAGAATGCAGATACCGCCCCTATTTACTGGATGGTCTTCCCGGCCTTCGATCTTTATCGCCCGGTCTTCTACCTTTCGAACTGTAATACCACATCCACCGGGGCATAAAGTACATGCAGTGTGGGCATAGGTTACCTTTCCTTCAGGGGGAACGGGTGTCCATGGCCAGTTCTGGGTCCAGATTGAGATATCGTCTGTCAATTTCCAGGGTAAAGGCGAGAGCATCAATCCCGCACCTGCTCCTGTAAAAAATTTTATAAAACCTCGTCTGTCCAGTTTCATAGACCTTCCTCAGTCATCTCTCGTTTATCATCTCTTAGTAAGTGTCGTTTGAACAAAAAAATTTTGGTAACAATTTGGCGTTTTATAAAAAGAGCCCCACCAGGATGCTCCTCCTAATTCATGCTTCACTTTTCGCTCTGGAGTGTCCATTCTTACCAGGAGCGGCTTCCAGCCGCGGCCTAATACGCCTTTTTGAGAGAACTAAACTGTTACACGGTTCGCAAGATTGACCGTCTCGTAAAAAGTCTAATTTTGGCCTCTCCGCGACCAATTTTGGGATTCAGAATTCGCCTGGCTAAATTTCAAAAACTCAGGCTTTCGCACTCAAGCAGTTTGAAATCTTTAACGCCAGGCTGATCCTGAATCTTCTTCCAAGATTGCTCAATGTCGTTCGCAAAATAACTTTTTATGAAACGATCAAGATTAACAGATTACAACTCTGTTCAAGGAGCTAAAGTGTTACAAGAGTTCTTCAATACTGCCAAAGCTCCTCTTCCCCCGGGTGGGTATGCTGGCAAGTCGAGGCCAATGATCCACCCCTCCTTCCCTTTATGGGATCTGTCTTATAGCAGCACCTCGAGAGATCGGAGAAGGGGAGGCGGGGGAGTGAAAAACAAGAATCACCCTCCCCGATCAGCTCCCACCGAGGGAGGGGAGCCGTGAAATAAGAGAGCCAACAAAACGATCTTTCTCTTGTGTCCATATATATCTATTTGTGACAAACAAAGCAGGCGTTGTTTACGCCATTTTTTCTGTGGCACTCGGCGCAATCATCCATCTTCATGCTATCCCATGAGTTCCTCTTGATCCCTGAGATGCTGCGACCCCAGATATCCCGGCTATACCCAGTGATCCTGTTATATTCATAAACCGGGAGATGATCTGATTCGCCTTTTGCTCCGTGACATGTTTTACATTCTATTTTTGCCATCTTCACGTGGGCAGCGTGAGAGAAGAAGACGCAATCAGGCTGTTTAGAATAGATTAGCCAGGGGATTTCCTTTTCCGGCTCAATATATTTAGTGATCAGGGTGGCCTCTTCACTGCTTTCACCCTGAGCCTCTTCGTGGCATTCAGCGCAAGTGGCCAGCCTGGGTACGCCTGAAAAGCTGCCATCTTCACGAAAATAATGGCAGTCCTCGCAGCCGTTATCGACCACTTCAAGGTGAGTGCTGTGATTAAAATCTAGTGGCTGCTTCTTTTGGGAGTATAGGAGCTTTGGGAATATGACCCAACCAATAAATAAGGCGATTCCGAAACCGACAAAGAATAGGGCAATGCCGACCTTGTCTGAAGAATACTTAGAATCAGATGTTGAATCCAATCCTTCTCCGTCCTTCTTTTCTTCTTGTTTGCTCATATGAACTCCAAGCTTGCCTTAATTATGTTGTTACTATGTTAGAATCCACCCTAATCGCAAGTTAAAGATTTTTTACCTATATTCTACCTTTGCTTTTGTCAAGAAAAAATAATCGTGAGTTGTGGCAAAAGTCACCTTTTCAGGTCTCAAATAATACGTGTGAACCTGAATTTATTTGATTTGTGGTTGAATATTTGATCTTATTTGGATAGCATGATTTATATCCCTTTTCGTGGACGTAAGACATAAACCTTAGTCGCGGATAAAAGCTCTGATCGATTTGGCACGTTATAGTCAGGAATAAGGGGGTGTGTAATGGATGTTTACTCATTGACTTCCCCATGGATGGCCCATTGGCCAGAAGGTGTTCCAAAGAAATTCGATTATCCCAATATTCCCGTTCATGGAATCCTATCCCGTTCAGCTGGTAATTTCGGTTCCAAGGTTGCGGCGGTTCACAAAGGAAACGTCTATACTTATCACGAGTTAGATCGCCGCTCAAGTCAGCTCGCCAATGCCCTTTCAGAGATGGGGATCCAAAAGGGTGATCGAGTACTCATATTCCTCTCGAACAGCCCCGAGTTCATAATCTCTTATTATGGAATACTGAAGGCGGGAGGGATTGTCATCACGGCAAGTCCGTTGTCCAAGGAGATGGAACTCGCTCATCATGCTATCGATTCCGGGGCAAACACGATTATCTTCCGAGATGTCCTTCACCCAATTGTATCCAGAACCCTCCCTAGTGGAGTTTTCAAGAACCTGATCTCTGTTGGAGAAGGAAGAATACCAGGTGTAACTTCCCTCGATGACATACTCGAAAATTATCCCCCAAATCCTCCGAATGTGAACTTCGATCCTCGGGAAGACATGGCCGTGATTCAATACACAGGGGGGACGACTGGGGTCCCAAAGGGGGCCATGATCACGCATACAAACCTGGTTTCCAATGCCATAATGAACGCCCTCTGGTTCCGATGGACCAATCAGGATCGGGTGATGGGCGTGACGCCTTTTTACCATACATGGGGTCCTACCGTTTGCATGAACTCTGTATTCTATGTAGGGGCTTCGGTTCATATAGTTTCCCAGTTTGATCCAGAAATAGCGCTTGAGATGATTGAGAGAGAGAAAATCACGATCTTTTACGGGGTGACCTCACTTTGGCAGATGCTCATCCACCATCCTGCAATTGATAGTTACGATTTGTCATCGTTGCGATACGTGAAGGCTGGTGGAATGCCGGTCCTTCAAGAGGTCAAGGAGGTCTGGGAGAGAGTAACAGGGGTTCCTCTGATTCCGGGCTACGGTCTTACAGAGGCCTCTCCTGAATGCATGAATAATCCCACGCACCGGGTGAAAGCTGGTAGTATTGGGATACCCATAATCGATACTGAGGCGAGGGTCATCGATGTCGAAACCGGTCGTGACCAGCCTCCGGGAAAGGAAGGGGAGTTGCTCGTAAAGGGTCCCCAGGTGATGAAGGGCTACTGGAGGAATCCAGAGGAGACGGCGAGAACCCTCAAGGAAGGATGGCTTCACACAGGAGATATCGTCTTCATGGACGAGGATGGCTATTTTTACTTTGTGGAGCGCTCCAAGGACATGATAAAGTACAAAGGGCATGGGGTTTTTCCAGCAGAACTTGAAGACGTGCTCACCAAACATCCGGCAGTTCGAGAATGTGCGGTCGTGGGACGATCACAGCCTATAATAGGCGAGACACCCGTGGCATTTGTGGTGCTGAAAGACGGGATGTCTGCAACCGACCAGGAGCTTATTGAATTCTGTAAGGATAAGATAGCCCCTTACAAACGCGTGAGAGAGGTCCATTTCGTCAGAGAACTTCCAAAGACGCCAGTAGGAAAGCTCCTGAAAAGGAGGCTCCGTGAGATGCTATCACAAGAAAAGAGTGCTCTCTAATATTGACGGTCCCGTAAAAAGTCTAATTTTGTAGTCTCTGTGAGCGATCTTAGGATTCAGGATTCGACTGGCTAAGTTTCAAAAACTTGGGCTTTCGTCCTCATAGAGGTTGATATTTTTGACCAGAGGCTTGTTCTAAATCTTCTTCCAAAATTGCTCGATGTTGTTCGCAAAATGACTCTTTATCCCGTTATGAAAGGCTCGTGTGGGAGCGCGGGGTTAAAACCGAAATATTAAATATTATACCTTGTTTTCACGCGGGGTTTAATGCCTCGTGTGAAATTCTAACGGGGTTTACGAAACCGTCAATATTCGGGGAAAGGGAAGGGAGCCGGATGCTGCGATGGTATCAGGGGGTGTAACATGCCATGGACAGAACAGGGTTGTCGGGAGTATGCAAGGCGTATTCAGGAGGAGTTGAAGTATGAGATAAAGAGCCCGCGTGATAGAGAAGTCGGTCGGGGTGGATTGCGTTTCTGGTTGCACTCGTCGGTAAACGGCTGGAAAGGGTGAGGGGGTATCGGTATAGACCCTGCCGAGCACATGCTTAAGATAGCAAAGGCGGCCCTGGAAAGGGAGGGTATCGAAGGTGCGAAGTCAATCACTGGCAAGGCGGAAGAGCTAAGTTCCAAATATATTCAACGCGAATGTGTGAGGGTAAATTATCTGATGTTGGAAAAAATGGGAGGTGAGAGGTGCTGGGTGTGGAGGCTCGAGGGAATCAACGGGGAAGAATTCGGTGTGTTTTATGGACTGAAATCGATTAATCTCTGGTATAAAGAGGCTCTTTATGGTAAGGATTTAATAACGATAGTCTCGTAAAAAGTCCATTTTGTTTACTAAGCGAGGATTTTGGACGCATTTGAAACATTCAGCTAAGATCCTAAAACTCGGGCTAACGCCCTCAAACAGTTAGAATTTCCTAAGGCTGAATGTTTCAAGTGCTTCTGTCCCAAAATGCTCAAGATCGTTCACAAAAGACTTTTTACGAGGCCATGCATAATATAAAAAAGGCCTCCACTGAACCGGAAGAAGCCCCTAAGAAGGGTCCAGTGAAGACCTTGAGTAAGGAAAACCGCTAACGGCACTCCTTTTACTCATTTTTATTCCTATCATAAGTTCAGGACTAGGTCAAACAAAAAGAATGACACCTTGGGTCTTTGAAGAGATTAGGGTGTCTTAACATACAGTGTCAGTATTCGGTCTCTGAGTCGGTTAACTGGCCAATTATGACTGATAACTGACTCAGATAACCGACACGGATCGCCGATCGCAGGGCGGATGCCGCACCTGAGGTTTGCTTCTGCTTTTCGTGGTGATTGTGAACGAGCTAGGTGGAGTGAAGAATCTCTTGAGATCCTTCGCTTACGCTCAGGATGACGCTTTTGGCCTGAGTGGTTATGAACTGAATAGTACTTTTCGCTCATTTACGCTGTTACAAAACATATGAGAACAGGACAGGAGTTTAGAGATCTTTGCACAACTCCCCTTTTTTCATTAAACCTCATGATGCTCGTTCAAAGTGGTTATGCAAAGGTCTTGTTTAGAATCTAGACGAGGGAGGGTGAACCATGATTAAAAAGAGGGAACATAACTTAGCCCTGTGCCTGTTTTTTCTTTTATTTGTTTCGTTATGCGTGTTCTATAGTGGGTTTCATAAACGTCTGATAGCAGGCACGGAAAAGACGTATGAAGAGTTAAAGATATTCAGCGACGTGCTCGACATCATAGAGAAGAATTATGTGGATCCTGTTGATTCCAAGACTCTGATTCGTGGTGCTATCAAAGGGATGATCAATGTCCTTGATCCCCATTCTTCCTATCTCCTCCCGGAAGCCTTTAAGGAATTGCAGATTGATACCAGAGGAAGATTCACAGGCGTTGGTATTGTTATAACCATGCAGAACAACGTCGTAACAGTCATCTCGCCTATCGAGGGGACACCGGCGTATAAGGCTGGAATCAGGGCAGGTGACATAATAGTCAAGGTGGATGGTGTGGAAACCAAGGGGATGATGCTTTGGGAGGTTGTTAAGAAGATACGGGGGAAAAAGGGCACCACGGTTATTCTTACAATCAGCCGTGAAGGCCTTGATAAACCAAGAGATTTTGCAATAGTTCGAGATGTCATACCTTTGGAAAGTGTGCGCTGGCTTGAACTCGAGCCAGGCTTTGGTTATATCAGGATTACCACTTTTAGGGATGATACTGATAAGGAAGTGGAGGCTGCACTAAGAAAACTGGAGTCTGGAAGAGAACCTATGCATGGGTTAATCCTCGACCTTCGAGACAATCCTGGAGGACTGTTAGAACAGGCCGTAAATGTTTCTGATATATTCTTGGAAGAAGGACGGATTGTTTCAATCATGGGGCGTGTTAAGACCCATAACAAGGTCTTTATGGCCCATCCTAACAGAATAAAGCATAATTATCCAATGGTCGTCCTTATCAATGGGGGAAGTGCCAGTGCTTCTGAAATCGTGGCTGGGGCATTACAGGATCATGGTCGAGCCTTGATTCTTGGAACCACCTCTTTTGGAAAGGGGTCTGTTCAAGCCATAGAACGAATGAGAGACGGTTCTGCTCTGAAATTAACCATTGCACGGTACTATACCCCAAAGGGGCGATCCATTCAGGCGGAAGGAATCAAGCCGGACATAATGGTTGAAAAACGCTGGGTAGAGGAAGAGAAGAAGACCCAAACGCATCGGTTGAGAGAAAAGGATTTGAAGAACCATATTGCTCCTGTACCGGAATCGGAGCCAGAAGAGGGCAAAAAGGATGTAAACGAAAAGGAGATGAGGAAGTTTTCAGAACCGGGTGTACCCAAGATTAGCAAAGAACTGCTTAAGAGAGATAATCAGGTCCAAAGGGCCCTTCAGATCCTGAAGGGATGGTATATATTCTCCGGGATGTCGTTTTGATCCTCAAGCAATAGAATTGACCGTTTCGTAAAAAGTCTAATGTTGCTCTCTCCGTGAGCAAAACGACTTTTTACGAAACCAGCCAAATTGGTGTAAAGGAAAAATCAAAGGCTTCCGCCAAGTCGTTCCAGGAAAGACTTCACCAGCGAACGATTATGTCAGAACGAGTGGCATGACAGAAGATCGGGTAGGGAATCAAGATTAGGAGGAAGGTTTTAAACAAAAGGAATATTCTCAGTAACTTTTATGCCCTAGTAACGTTGGTTCTTTTAGTCGGGGTGTTATCTTTCCTTTCTTACCATATAAGTAGAATTGTAAGATTCCGGTCTGCACCCCGCTTTGAGGTATACCCTTTATCCGGTATTGAAGCTCAGGTAAGAAGGCTCGATAATGCTATTTATCGAGCTCTTCTAAGGCTGGGAGTTCAGGTAGATGGTGTCACGTTCAAATCGATTGAGGAGAGGAGGGCTGGTGAGAATGAATGGGATTTTGTTACTATCGAAGTACGTCTACCAAGACCGATACTTATAGATACATTAGAAGAATCATTTGAGAAACAGTTTGAATCGGTATCCTCGGGGATTCGTTTAAAAGCCAGACCACTTTCTCCACATAGCAATACCCTGGACATCTATCTTGGCAGATTTCCCACCCATCGCGTTATCTTTGTCTATATTCCAGAACGAGAGCTTAAGCTCTCTCCTGTTCCTGTCCTGCCGCAGGTAGCTATTGTTGTTGACGATATGGGTTATGATCTGCATCTTGCGAATAGATTCTTTAGTCTAAAAGATGTGAAATCGTTTTCTATCCTTCCCTATAGCCCATACCGGTTCGAGATAGCAAATGCAGCTCACGAAAGAGGGTTTGATGTTCTGCTGCATTTGCCCATGGAACCACTGGAGTATCCCAAGATAGATCCAGGCCCGGGAGCACTCTTATGCTCAATGACTCCCGGTGAATTCTTAGACGTACTGGATAAGGATTTGAATAACGTTCCATACATTGTTGGTGTAAATAACCATATGGGATCCAGACTCACGGAAGACCCAGAGCGGGTGCGGCAGATATTTACTATTCTTAAGCGTCGTGGACTCTTTTTTCTTGACAGCCGTACCACAAAAAAGACAAAATGCCGTGAGGTTGCCCGAAGCCTGAAACTTAGGTTTGGAGAAAGGGAGGTCTTCCTAGACCATGTCCTGGATACTCATGCCATTCAGTTGCAGATCAAACGCCTGGTGAACATGGCCCAAACCAAGGGGTCTGCTATCGGAATTGCCCATCCCCACGAAATTACGTATCAGGTGTTAAAAGCGGAACTGCCGGAGGTAAAGAAACACGTAGCTCTAGTCTCCGTGTCACAACTAGTAAAGGTCTCGCCATGAGATCGGTTTATTGTTCGTTCATGAACGCTTCAGCTTTCTTGCTATAATTTGTTCGGAAAGGGTAAAAGGGTCCACCTTCTTTTGCACAAGGTCGTCGATCATCTTATCCAGACTGCTGGAGGCCTTTAGATCGTTTATAATCTCTCTAAAAAGGCCATCTTTAATGGTATCAATCAGCCCCCGATACGCCTTTTCCCGATAGCGGTTTGTTAGGTCACTACGCGGATCGGCAAACAAGAATTTCCTGTGCTCGTCAATCCTGGATAGGAGTTCTTCCGTTCCTTTACCCATAACAGCTGTAGTTAATACAATGGGTGGACGCCAGTAACGCTTGGACACTGTGTGCTTTTCCAGTTCTAGCATAGTATTTAAGTCCTGGACGGTCCTTTCCGCTCCTTCTCGATCAGCCTTGTTAACGACAAAGATATCTGCCACCTCCAGTATGCCGGCCTTGATGGCCTGTATGTCATCCCCCATACCGGGTATCAACACAATAATTGTTGTATGGGCAGTATTTACTATATCAATCTCATCTTGTCCGACACCTACGGTCTCTATAATGATGACATCCTTGCCCATAGCGTCCAGTACGTCGATGGCACCCCTCGTGCTCCGTGTCAAGCCTCCAAAATGTCCCCTTGTGGCCATGCTACGTATGAATACGCCTGAATCCGTGCCATGGCGCTGCATTCGTACACGGTCACCCAGTATGGCCCCCCCTGTGAATGGGCTGGTGGGGTCAACAGCAAGAACCCCAACGGTCTTCCCTTTGTCCCGGTAGGCACTGACCATCTGGTCGACTAATGTGCTCTTGCCTACACCTGGAAATCCGCTGATTCCGATTATATAGGCATTTCCTGTATGGGGATAAAGTGCCTTTAGCACCTCCTTTGAGGAGGGCATATCATCATCGATATCCCTGATCAACTTTGCCGCTTCCCTGATATCTCCTGCCAGTATCTTCCCTACACGATCCGTTTCAGTCAATCCATCATCTCCTTGAACGCAAACGTTTTGCTCGAGTCCTGTTATTTCTTTATTGGAAGTTCTGTTGGTAGCCATGTCTCTATATATCTACCTTCTTCGTCTATCTTGTTTAGGTAGCGTTTTACTTTTCCAGTCTTGGTATCAATCAGAAATATCCCCGTGTGCGTAGAAGTCTCCTGCTTTTTCAGATCAATACTTGTGTACGTCCCCTGAAAGAGCTGGTACCTTCCAATATCACAATCACACCCACCCATGGAGAGAGGATGTTCGGCATAAACCCCACTTCCGGATAATACAATGGCTAAAACGGTAATTAGCAGATAGAATCTTAATCTCATGTTTGCTATCTTCCTTTCTAACACTACAGCGACATTTTATCCCTAACTATGTGAAATTCATCCCAAATTATATGAGACGGTTATTTCTAATGTCATTCCCGCAAAAGCGGGAATCAAGCCTGTTTTCAATATGGCTGGGATTTCGGATGCCCGCTTCCTGCTGATCATGTAAGGGACAGGCTTCGCTGGCATGACGTCAAAGAGTCACGCTGTAGCCCTGATCTAACAACTTGAAGGTTTTGCAAAAAAGTCATCTTCCCCACGGAGAAAGCAAAATTAGACTTTTTACGAAACCATCAAGAGTTTAATCCTACCGAAAAAATATTGTCCAAAAAAAAGAGCCTCTTATTCTTCCTCCTTCTCTATAACAACCGGGTCTGACCCGTTACTTTCAAGACCTGTTTCATCTACTGCTGTCACAAACATCTCCATCTTCCCTGTTATCTCATCGATCACCCAGGAGTTCTCGTGAACTGTTGCAACTTTTTGGGAGCTTCCAAGAAGCCCCTTTTTATAAATATTGTAACATTTGATATCCTTTTCCGGGTTTGGATTCCATTCCAATACTCTTTTGCCGTTCTTGTCATATACCTTAAGTCCTGTTGGTTTAACTGGACGGGGTTTTGTCACTGCCGTCACGGGTGGTGCCTGCTCACTAACCAGGTTGTCATCATCGATTGCCTTAATGGTATAGATATATTCACCTCCGTCCTTGAGGCCAGTATCCGTAAAGGCGGTCTTGGTCCGAACCGTCGCTATCTTTTTGAAGGCTTTAGCCCCTGGGACTTTCCTGAGAATAATGTATTCCCTTATATCCTCTTCCGGATTTGGCTCCCATATGAGTGTAACCCTTTTTACCTCTCCGCTGATTGCCTTCAACCCTTTCGGTGCAACTGGAGGCGACTTTGTTGTGGATGAAATCGGCCCGGCGAGATCGCTACTAACACCTACCGAGTTGTAAGATGAGATCCTGTAATAGTAGGTGGTGTTATCTTCAAGAGGCGGATCTTTGTCTATAAACATATTCCTTTTCGGGTCTTTTATTCTTGCTATCATTGTATATTCCCCACTTACCTCTCTTGACCTGAAGATAGAATAACCCCTGATCTCATCGAGCGGGCTTTCTGTAGGCTTCCATGTAAGAGTAACCCTTCTCGGTTCTCGGCTCTTTGCAGCGAACATCTGAGGCATGGGGGGTTTTCCCCTTGTAGTAGCGGATACCGCTTCTGACATGTCAGTCTCAAGACCCGCCCTGTTGGTTACAGAAATCCGGTAATAGTAGGTCGTATTATCATCCAGGCCCCCTTTGTCGAGATAGCTGGTCTTCGTCCTATCTTTAATCCTTGCAATGAGTTTATAATCCCCTGACCTATTCTTAGCCCTATAGATTCTATATTCACGGAATACACTAGAAGGATAAGCGCTCCATGTCAAGTAGATTCGCCTTATTCTTCCGCCTTTTGCCTTAACACCAGTGGGTGGTTCTGGTGTCTTCTCCTCGATTATTTGTGAAAACTCACTTTCAATCCCTTCTGAATCAATGGCCGTCAGTGCGTAACGGTATGTGGTTCCATCTCTTAATCCAGTATCAGTGTATGTTGTGACATTCCCGGAAAGAGACGCAACCTCTTTGAACTGCTGTTCGTTTATCTCTTTTCGGTAGACCTTGAAACCTGCCAGGTTACTGCCCGGACGAGCCATCCATTTCAACTGAGTGGCCTTAATATCGGATTCAACGCTCAGAAATATTGGAGGCAATGGACCGCCAATAGACCGTGCCTGTATCAGTTCAGAGAAGGTGCTCTCTACCCCGTTATCATCTACCGCCTTGATCTTATAAAAGAATGTTTCCTTTAGCGGGAGATTCTTGTCCACGAAGCTTGTGTCAAAGACCGTACCAATGAGTAGATATGGTCCTCCTTCCTCCCTTGCCCTGTAGACCTTAAACCCTATTATGTTCTGCGGGTTATCATAGCTCCATTCGATTCTTACCTGCCCTGTTCGACTTGTCGCTCTTAAATCGCGGGGTGGATCAGGTATATTATCCTTTTCTACATTCTTGAGCTTCACAGAAATGCACTTCCTTATCTGTTTGACAATTATAGGAACCGCGTCATTTATCCTATCATGGATACTCCCTTCTGTTGCACTTATTGTATACTCAAAACAGACTCTCTGAAGTCGAATATCCAGTACCTTTACGACAGCCGTGATTGCGCCCCGTTCCTTCTCTACATCCCCAAACACAATATAGTCAACCCCAAGTTTGTTACCCACTTTGATCAGCTCCTCCATCTTGATTCTGCTGATGTTGTATCCCTCTAGTTCGATACCTCTCTCAATATTCTTCCTCTCCACAATTTCAAAATAACCTGTTCTGCCAAAGGCCATTGACAGAAGGGTGGGCATCTTGGACATGAGGGATATCGCCTCGACATTCTTGGTAACAAACTGGAGAAACGCCATCGTGGGCTTTACCTCAACAGCCTTTATCTCTCTACTACCAACAACGGCTATGAGGAATACCCATAGAGTACAAGATCGGAATAAGAGGGTGCGTATTCTCACTCCATTCTTCTCCTATGATGCGATCCTTTTCATTAGTTGTTCTATCTCATGTCGGGCACTCTTTGAAAGAGGGCTTGAGATATTCTTAATCTCCTCTATCTGTAGGGTATCAACAAATTTTTCAATAGCCATCAAATACTTTCTCTTCTTTTCAAGCATCTTTCCGGCATTAAAATACTGGGTCTGAAGGTCCTGAAAGCGTGACAACACCTCGTAGCTTAATTGTGCCACCACCTCCCGTGTCACCTTATCCAGTAATTCAGCGTCAGAAGGAATCTCTAACGGATCATACTTGATGTTTGCAAATGTAACGCCTTCGGAATAGTCGTCCTTCACCTCATACGACTTCTTTATCGTCTTTGTGATAACCACTTCCCCTTCTTCTACATCTATAACCCTGAATGAGACGCCAACCGTAGCCCTTTTCCTCTCAGTTCCAACCTTATACCTCACCGTCTCCCTAATCTCCTCTTCTATAAGAGGAGGAGGGGCGTTCTTCATATCCTCTTCAGAGGGTCTTCCTTTAATAGACATTAACCACATCTGGTATGCAGGGTTTGGAACAGACTTTTTTCCTACAACCACATTATCTACCTTGTATCCTTCTGATACATTCGTCTCTACATTATAGTGAAGGACATTTCCGAAGATGAACACATCTGTGCCTTTAAGTTTTCCTGCCTTCTTTGCGCTTTCAATATCGTATATTCCTGCCTGGCCCAATTCTATTTCTTTCAGGATATCTCCAAGTACATCCCGCGCCAGTATCTTCACATCACTGCTGGCAGTGTTTGTAATATATGAAAGGAGCCTATCTGTCACTATCCTACCAGCGTCAGGGTTACCAGAAGGCGGAGTAAAATCCATAATCGCGATCTTCTTGACGACCCTGTCCCGGATTCTATCCTTAACGGCCTGCAGTCTAAAGAATATATCCTGGTAATCTTGATTGATACCCATCACTTTTTCATACCACACAAACGCATTCCCTAAATAACCAGTATCCTCGTATGAAGTTGCCTTATCATACATAGCGACCAATAATTCACTTATAACCTCTTTCGGTTCCTGTTTATTCTTGATGGATGGATCAAGGTTGATGGCTTTAAATGCATTCAAATACGCGCTATATAGCCTCTCGCTTGATAGTTCACGTCTGCACTGATCGATGTAATGGCGTACGACCGTATCTCTTATTGTGTTAACCCTTTTAGCAGTACTACCCGTCGGACTCATCTGATAGGCCTTTTTGGCAAACCTTAGGGCCACATCCCATCTCTTCTTTGTGACATACTCCTCTGCCTTACTGAAATAGTAATCAGGATTGTGTCTTGCCCTTGCGTCTCTAAGTGCTGCTACTACGTCAGCCCTGTTAGGAGATATTTCTTTTGCGAGCGAAAGTAACTTTATCACGTTTTCCCAATCCTCGTCCCTTCTAAACCTGTCTGCCTCCTTCAAATAGTAACGCACACCTTTTATCTCAGCCTGCCTGAGTTTTAGGGGCACATCCAGGTAGTTTGGATAGAACCTGATGATGCTTTTTAGAGTCCTAACAGCATAAGCCCATCTGTTATTATCAATAGCCTTTACGGCTTCATAGTACATGGTCTTTGCCTTGTTAGCAACAGTGTCCAGTTTAGATTTGGCATCTCTTACAAGGATGTCAAGCTCTTTGCTTTCAGGTACAAGCTTTAAGGCCTTCTCTGCCAGCCGATAGGCGGACATAGCTTGATCGTATGTGATGTAGGTCCGGGCAAGGATCGATCTTGCTCTTTTCATGTACTCCGTTGACAGGCTGCTCTTTGCTTGTTTTAGTTCCTCTAAGTATTTCTTGTTGCCAGGCTCTTTGGATAAGGCATCCTCGAACATCGCAATTGCCTCTTCCAATCTATTGTTCTTAACTAGATCCAGTCCGACATCAAAACTCTTTTTTCCTGGTGCAGCACAGCCCGAAAAAGCCAGTAACACTATGATTGACAAAAGCAAAAGCCTTTTTTTCATTGTAAAAGCCTCCTTAACTTCGTCGTAACGCTTTAGCTCCTTTAAAAAGTTGTAATCGGTTAATCCTGTCCACGAAAGTAAGCAGGATTGGTTGATTACAACATCATCACTCAATTCTTCAAAAGGCTAAATTGTTACAATTCGTCTTTGTTTACCGAGCCACTAACCTTATCCTGATAACACTCCCTGTCAAGGATGTTATCCTTATTAATCTTTTTCTGAACACCTTGTTGCTTAGTTCCTCCGCGATTTCCTTTGCACTACTCTTCACTTGCAGATCAAGCTTGTTTATACCATTCCTGTAGCTGCGTTCATATATATCCGCCAGCCCCCGAACATGTGTCCTTAAGAAGTCCTTAAAGTATTTCAGGTTATTAAAACTTAGACCCGATACTACGAGTTTGACCGTACGTGTCCCGGCGACCTGGCTTTTCCATTTTGCGAGGATTTGTGGAATTAACTTCTCCGCCATCTTGGAAGCAGCCTCCCTTAATGCTTCTGTTCCTCCTGTTACGGGATTCACGTGGGCAGCAACAGCACTGGTGGTGAAGGTTGCTATCACTTCACTACTATCTGCACTTATGACCCTGGCTGAAAAGTTTGCCTGACATGAGCGTATGCTTGTTCCCATGATGGTGGGACCAGCCTTTGCAATAGCCTGTCCTATAATTACAATCTCTGCTTCACCTTCTGATGCAAGTCTCAGTGCAATGTCATCCGTCAATCTTTTGTTTAGATCATGAGTAATGGAAGGATCGTCCTTTATGCTTTCGAGGACGACCTTACTATCTACCAAGTCAAACCCTTTTTCCATAAACTTCTTTGCAAGTGTATCCTTTACAACGCCGATACTGAATATATCCCCTCTTCTCTCAGGGAACGACATATTCTTTTCAGATATGAGCAACATAAGCCTCGGCTTTCCGACCCTTTTGATAAGTATGCCGATAGCATCAAGATCTTTCATGAGATTCTTCATTGCAACTGTTGCTCTAATCTTTACAATCAAGACGCCTCCTTCAACTCTATCACCTATTATTCTGTAATTCTTTATGTATCCCGAAGTTTGCGAATAGATCCTGTCATTTAAGAGCTCAAAATTCTTGACGACGCTTTCAGCCTCTACCATAACACCAACCGCCTGTTCCAGGGCTCTCCGAAGGGCGTCACTAATAGCCTTATCCCTTGCCATATCGATTCTACCAGACAGTATATTTGCACAACCCTCCACTTCAACGTGTTTATATCTTCCAGCATACGAACTACTTACTAGGCTTAAAAAGATAATGACTATTGAAATAGAAAATGCGAAACGTTTTGAAATAATTGAATGAAATCTGTACATGGAATGCTCCTGCTGTGGATAATCAAACTTAAGGAGATTTTGTAACAGATTGGAATGGTACGTTTTTGTCACTTACCAGATCTTACCGTAGTTGTAAAGGACCAAAGAGGGTAATAATAACAAGAAATTATCCCCTCAGAGGTATATTTAGTTGTAACGACAGGCTTTAATAGAAAGTTTTTGTTTTTTGATGCGTTAATGGATAGCAAAAAATTGTAACCCCCTAGCTCTTTGAAAAATCTCTCCCTATGGTTCTCTCCATATAGTTCCTTGTAAGTTATACCCTAAGTGACCCAATATCCTCGCATTTACCCCTTTAGAAATCCTTGCTGTAACGTTTTAGTATCTTGAAACAGGCAGGTTGCGTCAGAGTAGAACGGAACTTGCGGAACAGGATACATAATGAATTGGGCGGAAACATGTTGAACGTGAATACGGTTATGCGCTTAAACCTTTAGAAGTAAAACCAAATGTACGATGGCATTTTAAGTGCCACCGAAATTGCAGCGGGGTTTAAAACTCCACCGTGCAAAGATTACAAATCACGGAGATTATGCTTGGTTTATATTGGCTTTTGCACCTAACCATAATTATGTCGTTTACGGGATGGTACAATTGTCTTGCATCCTGTATTCTGCATCGTATATTCGATATTTGGCTTCTCCTTTTATGTGGCCCGGTTTGTTTCAAGAGGGTAAAGTATTACTCCTTGCCGTGTGGACGAGGGCTTCAACGCCCCGCACTTTTAACGGGGTTTACTTTAATCAAAACCTCTGATGCCAATCATTTAGGCAGAGTCGAAAAGTTTTCAGTGCATCTTTTTTAAGGATGAATCGTAACACCCCTTCTGATGTCACTCTCGCGAAAGCGGGAGTGACGGTTGTGGAATAGTTGAATTCAGGTAACTACTCAGACGGTATCAGTTGTCAGCGTCAGTATCGGGGTGAGTGGTCAGTTAACCGACACTGAGCAGCAATGATGGCTTTTATTTTCTCTTGCTGTGTTCTCGTGGTCATTCTGAACGGAAACAGCTGCCACGTCAGTCTGAACCTAGCAAACCGGAGTGAAGAATCTCTTGACATGTTCCGTTCATAGGATCCTTCGCTTACGCTCAGTTTGACGCTTTTGACACGAATAGTCGCTGATGAGTGGCGCTTTTCGCCATTTAGGGTTGGTTATAAGGTGGCAATATATATTATATTTTTTTCTGCTTAAGGAACCGTGTATAAACATAAAATGTTGCATCCGACCTATATCTTAATAGCAGCTCGAACCTCCTCCATGGTGTGTTGCGCCACGGAACGAGCCTTTTCGCACCCCTCCAGTATTATTTCAGTGACCAGATTGGGATGGTTTTTGTAGTAGTTTTGTTTGTCGTAGATTGGGGCCAAATATCTGGTTAGATTCTCTGCCAGTAACTCTTTGCAATCAACACATCCTATCTCGGCCTTGCGGCACTCCTGCTCAATCCGAGATATGGCCTCTTTATCAGTGTACAGATTATGGAAACTGTACACATTGCAGTCATTTGGTTCCCCCGGGTCACTCCTTCTAGCTCGCTTTGTATCGGTAACCATCTGGCTTACCTTGGCCCGTATCTGATCCGGTGTCTCTGAGATGTATATGGCATTATTATAACTTTTGCTCATTTTCCGACCGTCTATCCCCAGGAGCCTGGGAGTAGGTGTCAGGATAGTTTGGGGTATAGGAAAGATTGGACCATAAAAATGATTAAAACGACGTGCGATTTCACGGGTAAGCTCTACATGAGGCGCCTGATCCACGCCAACTGGAACCCCGTGAGCCTTATACATGATGATATCAGCAGCCTGGAGTACAGGATACCCAAGGAACCCAAAAGTGGATAGATCCTTGTTTTTCAACTGGGCAATCTGTTCCTTATACGTTGGATTTCTCTCCAGCCATGCTAAAGGGGTAATCATTGATAGGATGAGGAAGAGTTCAGCATGCTCCTTGATGTGAGATTGAACAAAGATGGTGCTACGCTCTGGAGAAAGACCAACGCTGAGCCAGTCTATGACCATACCTCGAATGTGGTCCTTGATATGATCCGTTGCATCGTAGTCGCTGGTCATAGCGTGCCAGTCCGCTACGAAAAAGAAACAATCGTACTCCTCCTGAAGTTCCTTCCAGTTCATCAATGCCCCGTGTAGATTTCCGAGATGGATATTACCCGTGGGGCGCATACCGCTCAAGATTCGTTTCCTAACCATTTGAGAATCTCCTGATCAACTCGTTTTTTCTTGACACATCTGTATCTGACTGTTTGTGTCCTACGTCCCGTGAATTTCATAAGTCTAAACTTTTACCTTACATGAACAAAAAGTATTTATTACCGACGGTTTTCGTAAAACATCAAGTTTTGTTCTCTCGTGAGCAATTTTGGGATTCAGAATCCGCCCGGCTAAATTTCAAAGGTTCGGGCTAACACCGTCAAAAAATGGGAAACTTTTAATACCAGTCTCATTCTGAATCTTCTTCGGAGATTACTCAATCACGTTCGCAAGATGACCTTTTAGGAAACTATCACTACTCAGTTCTTACCTATTTCAGGTCATGAGCCTCTCCTGGGCGTAACCGAAGGATCTAAACAGATTCTTGCTCCGTCACAATGACATGGTAGCGGGCACCGTTCACAATGACCACGAAAGGCAGAAGCAAACCGTGGGACCAGCACCCGTGCTGGGCCGGGCGGTCAGCGTCAGTTATCGGTGGTCAATGAACCGACACTGACACCTACAACGAGACTGTCCAGAACCACCATTTGAGCGGAGAACGGATTGAGACCTATCTATAGTATCTTTCCCATAAACAGACCAATCAAAATCCTTATGATCGGGAGCATTATCCTGTCTATGGTATGCGTAAAAAGCAAGAAGAATACAATAATTATGCCAAATCGTTCTGCCCTAGCCAGACTGGCGGCCTGGCCTGGTGGCAAGATCCCGGACAGGATCCGTCCTCCATCCAGAGGCAGAATCGGCAGCATATTAAATACAGCGAGGATTACATTGATGACTACGCTATATCGAAGGAGAGCAAGCATGCCCATAAGTGGTCCGAAAAGGAAAGAATCGATCCAAAGGTAGTCTATACTTAGCAGGATACGAGAAAGAAGTCCACACAGAAGAGCACAGACAAGGTTGGCTATGGGTCCTGCAGCAGCGACAACTGCGATATCCCTTCGGTAGTGGTGCAGATTGTAAAAATTTACAGGTACCGGCTTGGCATAGCCAAATATAATGGACGATCCTATTATAAACAAGAGCAACGGGAGTACAAAGGAGCCGATAACATCAAGGTGTTTTATAGGATTTAGGGTGAGACGACCTGCAAGACGTGCAGTAGGGTCCCCTAACCGGTTGGCTGTCCAGCCATGCGCCACCTCATGGATGGTGATGGCAAAGAGGAGGGCTATTAAAGTGACAGAGATTCTAACAATTGTATCCATTCCAGTGGCTAAGTATAAACTCGATTTCGTCCTTTCGTGTTTTGACCTGACCGTTCAGTCGTGCATCCAGGAGAGCCCCTAGTATCTCGCTGTAGATAGGACCCGGTGTGAAACCCATCTTTTTCAGATCCTTTCCACGGATAATGGTTGTCGTTGACTTCAACTGCGTAAAGTATTTTGAAATGGCCCGCTTGATATCTTCCTTCCCTGTAATAGCCATCATATAAAGGAGGGGCTCTGTATGAAACGGCTTTAGTCTTTTATATATTGTACTGTTTTTAATATCCTTCTTTGAGGCCATCCACCTCAGACAATCTTCTGCCGCCTCCCTCTCATGGAGGATCAGCTTTTGATAACGTTGGGGGAGTTCGAGCCTCTGGCAGACCTCATATGAAATCTTGCGGTTGAAGGGTTTCATTAAGGCCATAAAATAGACAATCCATCTTTTATACGATTCTTCCAAAAAAAGCAAATCATGCCAGGCAAGGGTCATCTTAACAGAATTGAAGATCTCTTCCAATCTGGGATTATAAACCAGTCTCGGATGAATGACTGATAGAAGCCCGTAGTCTTTCATCCGCTTTATGGCTAGGATAGGTTCTTCTTCCTCTAAGATTAGCCGCAACTCAGCAAAAAGACGTCGTCCTGATACCTTCCTAAAGAAGTCCATCTTGACCGCATTTTCGATCAGATTTGAGGTCAATTTACCAATCTTGAAACCAAACCGTTGCTCAAAGCGGATTGCCCTGAATGCACGTGTTGGGTCCTCTACAAAGCTGAGGTTGTGCAAGACACGTATGGCCTTTGCCTTCATGTCCTTTTGCGCACCAAAATAATCGATTAACGTGCCAAATTTCTTCTTGTTGAGTTGAATCGCGAGCGTATTAATAGTAAAGTCTCTCCGAGAGAGGTCCAACTTGAGGGAACCCCTTTCCACTGTGGGAAGGGATGCAGGGGATTTGTAGTATTCGAGACGAGCTGTTGCCACGTCAATCTTCATTCCATCTGGCAAGATCACCACAGCAGTCCTGAACTTTTCATGTGAACGGACACGTGCCCCTAACTGACTGGCTAGTACCTTAGCAAAATGGATACCATCTCCTTCAATTACGATATCTATATCGTGGTTGTCACGATACAGGAAGATGTCTCGCACGAAGCCGCCGACCGCATACGCATTATACCCTGTGATATCAGCAACTTCCCCTACCTTCTTAAGTATATCTATCACTTTCCTGGACAGGCGATCCTCCATCTGTTTAACTACGTTCCGGGTTCTGACATGCCGCTTTTGATATCCTGAATCGGATGCATATTCAGGGATTCGGGCGGAATTACTGATCATAATATTGAGCAGATCTGTTCGCGTAATCACTCCAAGTATTCTTCCCTCTTCGACTACTGGAAGGAGACGCTGCTTGTTTTCAACAATCTTTTCCTGTATTTCAGGGAGGGTGGCTTCTGGCGTTATTGTCTCGAACTCTGTTGTCATGTATTCCCGTACCGGAAGGTTGTCGAGATGATGGTAAAGTGCCTTCTCCAGAACCTGACGGGAAATCATACCTAACAGATTTCCTGACTCAATGACAAGAAGGACATTGACACTATACCTGTTTAAAAGTACATTGGCATCCTTTAAGGAGACATCTGGGCGTACATAGATAACAGGATATGACATTAGATTGCGGGCCACCTGTTTAGGGCTGACGACTCGGTTCAAGATCTCGAAGAGCCTTTCTTCTACCTGAATCAGGGTGTGACCTTTGATGGTGGCAGAGGCTGCTGACGGGTGTCCTCCCCCACCAAATGCCGTAGCGATTTCGCCAACATCAACTTCGGGTATACGGCTTCTGGCCACAAGATAGATACGGTTTTCCATCTGTGCCAGGGCAAAGATCACATCGGGGTTTTCCATATCTTTTAATTTGTGCACGAGGAAGGCAAAGTCGCCAACGTAGGTATCTGACGAAACAGAGGTAACAACCACTTCAATGCCATTGATATTGTACGTATTGGCCCCATTGATCATCTCGTTTAGAATAAATACCTGCTGAGGAGTCATCTCGCGCGTCAGCATGTCCGCCACGACGTTAAGATTTGCGCCTTTAGAGAGGAAGAATGCGGCTGCCATATAATCATCTTGGGTGGTAGAGGAAAAGGTGAATGAACCTGTATCCTCATACAGGCCCAGAGCCATGATGGTTGCCTCCTCTGGGGTGAGGTCAATACCGTTTTCTTTGAGCATCTTACTCAAGATAGTGATGGTTGCTCCTGTTTCTTCAACTATTTCAAGTGTGCCAGAGATGTCCTCAGGGGAAGGTGGATGGTGGTCATAGATGTGAATCTCAAGATCAGGGCGATCAATGATATCGGCAATTCTGCCGATTCGACTTTTTTGACGCGTATCTACCAGCACGAGGTGATCAATAGAATTCAGGTCCACATCCCTTATCTTGGCAAGGTTAAAGAGGTATACAGTCGATTCCAGGAAAAAATTTCTCAGGTTCTTTTCCTGCGAGCCGGGAAATACCACAACAGCATCAGGGTATAGCTTTTGCGCTGCCAGCATGGAAGCAAGTGCATCAAAATCTGCGTTTATGTGGGTAGTGATGACAGTATTTTTCCTCCTGGAAGGGGAGGGTATTTGAGTGGGAGACTTATCGATGTGTTCTTTGTTCATTATTTTTACAAGCTCGGTTCTTCTTCCATTTTATTGGTAACAAAGGATTCGAGGATTCAAGTCTTTCTTTTCATTTGTGTCTCTAATCTGCAGTTTGAGCCATAAACTAAAAGGACGAACATGTTCAGCTGTTGTCTTTCTTGTATTATATTAGATCTTCAACCTCTGTAACCAGCAAATGATTATTAAATATTTCACGAACTCATTTGGACAATAGCCAAAAATCTTTAGTAGCTATTCAGTTCAAAACCGTCATGCTGAGCGTAAGCGAAGCATCTCATGAGATTCTTCACTCTGCTTTGCCCCGTTCAGAATGACGTTCTGGTGGCCACCGTTCGCAATGACCACGAGAAGAAGAAGCAAACCGGAGGAGCAGCATGCGTGCTGTGATGGGAGGTCCGTGACGGTTATCTGTGGCAGTGTCAGTTATCACCGGTTAACCGATACTGAGACCAACAACCGACACAGATGGCCATTACCGTCTAGTTACTGAATTCAGCTATTCGTAAACTATTCCACAGGTGTCATTCCCGCGAAGGCGGGAATCCATGGCCTAAATCGCTGGACGCCCGCTTTCGCGGGAGTGGAAGGATCCGGAAATATGCTGATATCAATTGCTCGGCTGCCGTTTCAATCTGGGTCCTGGTATTTTCACGACCCAGTGTAAGTCTGACCGCGCCTTCACCTACCTCCCGTGGAACATTCATCGCAGTTAGGACGTGAGAGATCAGTTCTGACTGATCATGGCATGCTGCGCCTGTTGAGGCATATATTCCTGGCACTGCCTGGAGCAGTCTCCGCCCCGACACACCAGGGAAGGAGACATTTAGAGTATTTGGGAGTCGTTTCTCTGGATGACCGTTCAGGACAAGCTCTGGTATCTCGTTCAAGAGGAGCTTATGAAGGAGATCCCTCATTTCTTGAATCTTGCCTGTATTAGTATCCATCATATTTTGTGCCAATACACATGCTGCACCGAGACCGACTGCAAATATCACGTTTTCAGTTCCTGCCCGGCGGCCTGACTCCTGGCCGGCCCCATGCATGAAAGGCTCCAGGTCGATATTTTTTCGAATATAGAGAGCTCCTATCCCTTTCGGGGCATACACCTTGTGCCCTGCAACGGATAGAAAGTCCACATTCAACTCATAGACGTCCGTTGGAATCTTTCCCACAGATTGTGCTGCATCAGTATGGAAAAGAACCCCAGCTTCCCGAGCAATCGCACCTATCTCACAAATAGGTTGTACAGTTCCTGTCTCATTATTAGCGTGCATGACTGAGATCAGTATAGTGTCCTTCCTGATTGCCCTTCTAATATCCTCCGGGTCAACCCTTCCAGCACTGTCCACCTGGCCAAACGTCACCTCATACCCCTGATTCATCAGGAACAGGCATGGATTTATCACTGCAGGGTGTTCGATGGCTGTTGTTATAATGTGACGACCTTTTTCCCTGTAGGTATATGCCACACTCTTTATGACCATGTTGTTCGATTCTGTCCCGCCGCTCGTAAATACGATCTCCTCAGGACTACATTTAAGGAGAGAGGCCACTTGAGATCGGGCCGTCTCTAAGCCCTCCTTGGCCTCGACCCCTAAAGGATATGCACTGCTGGGGTTTCCAAACTTCTCTTCCATGTAAGGGATCATCGCCTTTACAACTTCAGGAGCAATGGGGGTGGTAGCATTATGATCAAGGTAGATCATGAGAGTACCTCCAGTGAAGATATGATGGTGAATGAGTGAAGACTTTCACTCAATTCGTAACTATTCGGGTCATGAGCGTCATCCTGAGCGCAAGCGAAGGGTAATTAGAGTTAAAAGTTGAAAGTTAAATGTGAGTACTTGAGTTTTCCACCCCTGATCTTCGGGATGTAATCATTGTCAGTAGCGGTTTTGGACAGAAAATCACGCTCGAAACAAGGAGTCGGGGGCGGAATTCACAATATAATAGCAAATCACTGTACTATTCTGGCTTCTGGATTTTGACTTCTTTTGTACTGCTTGTTTTTGATCCGTTATCAACGGATAACACATGAGTCTGTTCTGGAAAACGGGTTCGAAACTTGGCTAACGCTTTTTGGAGACCATCAAACCCGGCATGCAGGATACGGCTCATATAACATATAATAGGCTATAGTGAGGCAGTGTGTAAATGGATTTTTTGTAAGAATAGATGGGTCTAGAATTCGAAAGGGGGGTCATTGCGATTCCTTGCAGCATGTTAGCCATACGTAAGAGATTTCGATAACAGGACAAGACCTTTCGTACAAGATTTGGCTATATACCCTTGACATCATCGGCACAATAGTAGACGGGTCTCTCAAATTGCCTGGCAACAACGTCCTTTGCCGTATCTTGAACCATAGGTGATATTTACAATCATTCTTGGATCCACCTTTCGGCCACTTTTTTTCTCGTAGAATCTTATCTTTCTCTCAAACGGGTCCATATCAGCCCTGCTCATCGAGGACTTTATCCCGCATGCGATCAAGAGGCGATTCTTTATTATTATATCGGTCCCCACCTCGTCTGGCTTTCTAAAGACCTCACCTTGTTCATCAGATTCATTTACAAGTAATACCCCCACTCCGAACGACCTTCCAGGATGCCCCTTGTTGTATTGTGTTGTGAGATGAGGTCTCTGAATGAAGCCCCCGTCTGGCACCAAGATCCCCAATACCATGAGCATATCGGCGATTCATGGCCCGGATCTCACCGAGGATGACCTCAATTACATTTTGGTTTTCCTCCCATTTTTTATACTTTGTTCTTTTCTGTCTTTCTCTAATTCATTACAGAATACGATTAAAGCGATCCTCGGTCTCTATTCTTGAGGCGCAAAATAGGGTGGAGAGTCGAATGATAAAACGCACGGTCTCATCATCAGTCTGCATGATTCTGGGCAGTTCTATCCTGATTATCCCTTTTTGTCGTAGGTACGGCGTTCCGCAAAATTTGTGATAATGGTTCTTCTACAAATGTTGTAGGGTGGCATTTTATATGCCACCGAAATTTCGATAATCCGCCACTGATTACAGCGCAAAACTTTTCTTTACACTCCGATGTCTCCAACCTTTGTTTTTCTACAGAAAAACTACAGGTTTCCGCCAAGTGGTTCAGGAAAAGTTTTGC
>DTYH01000131.1 GCA_012961955.1 Desulfobacterales bacterium
ATAAAGATAAAGCTGGAAATCAATTGTTTGCTAATTTTATTGCAAAAGTACAATCTGATGGTGAAGGTTGGGTTGATTATGTTTGGGCACACCCTAAAACAAATAAACACACGTCTCGTACCTATTCATTCCCCTCAGTGTGACGATTACTCCACCCCTTTTCGGGATGGTTAAAAGGGTGCGGATAAAAAAGAGGACAACCCAGAGAGATTCTAAATGACAAAAGGGGGAACTGTGTGATAGATTTTTCAGTGGATGGTGATATAAACACGGTTGGGACAACTTAGGAAGAAATGTGTGACAGTATGGGACAGGAAGAAATCGTTTAGGCGAAGATGCGCGAAGACTCCGTGAGGAGCTTCGAGCGGTAGAAGCAACAAAGGAAAAAGGGCAGGTTGTCAACACCTGGGAAGGATTTAGTAAAGCCTTACACGAAGAAGAAAAAGACTTGGATGTTCGTAGGATCCTCCTTATTGAGTGCGTACATCTCGTAAGTGGTTATTTTCTAGAGACCCAATTGCTTGAAGGGATCAAAAGTGGCGATGATGGAGTGAATGAGGTTATAAAAGTACTCCAAAGGCTCAGCAAGGTACAAGCCCACGACCGAACGATCCTCGTGCGTTTTCGAGGATTCACGACCGGCCCTAAATCCTCAGCAAAACTCGATTACGTTGTCATTTGTGGGAATGTCTATGTGGATTCGGCAATAGCCAATGCTATGATCAGACGCAGGGTGTTCGCGTCTCACATTTTGGGGTCGGTTGGTAAGGGCCTTTGAAATATTTTCAAACCACGGAATCAATACGCTCTACATCAGGCTTCCTGAGCATGTACCTCAGGAATGGGAAAGAATCCGAATTTCGCTCCGTATCCTATCCCAGTATCATAAAGCGGTAATATCAGGGACTCCCATCATCTTTGAGAGGAATGGAACTCAGATATCCCTCACTCCTTCCAGGACGAAAAGAACCAGCCTGATCCAAACTTGAGTCTGGTTGCTGGCCTCAACGGACTCAAATCTGAAACGACGGAGGTGGTAGGGAGGAAAGTCTATGCATGGATGCAAGATAGAGATGACTTGCCAGCGGAGCTTTACTCAAGTGTCTATAACGCTATATTCGGTGTAAAGAACCTCTGAGGGAGATTAGTACGACCTCTTATTGAGGTGAACAATGTGCGCTGGCTCATAGTTGCCGACGGCCAGGAGGTGGTTTCGAAAGGCCCAGCTTGCTCAGTTTGTCGCAGACAAGTTCGGCGGGTCATCTGAGCGCGCGGCACAGGTCACGGCAAATATATATATAGTATATATGGTAACGATTTTACCAAGGTTGACCCGCACAATCTTGTACTCAGGCTAAAGGTGGCAACAGATTGAATCCCAAGTCTTTCGTAGTGTGGAAGCACGACTCGACCAGGTCAGGGACGAAGTGTTCGACAATCTCATCTTTCAAGGGGATGTGATCGAGACGAGGGATGAGGGCGAGGAGACCGCGATAGTTAAAATAACACACAAAGCTTCGGGATATGATTACCTTTTTTAAAAGGCGTTCCAATACCAAAAAGAAGATACAGGCTGTAATTCGTCACGGTATTGATTTTGATGCCAAGGATTATGAAACGATTGCCAAGGATTTCGGTATTCCGGTTGAGGCGGCAAGACACCTAGTGAACTTGCTCAAAAGATGTTTCCATAAGGACGGCCATTTTCTCAGAAAGTCTTTTGAAGCGAACATTCCTGAATTTGCCAGGTATGAAAAGAAGGTCTTTGAATTCCTATGGCACTATTTGAAGGAGACAATACGCCGTAGTGATCGAGTCGCTTTTTTGAATTCTCTCCAGCTTCTGATAGAACATGTGGATCAACGCAAGAAGGCCCTCAGAACCCTTTTGGAGGATTTTCTCGATGATCGTTCAAAGGTAAACTTCTCTGATCGGAATGCTTTGATGCTTGCCAATCTCCTTATCCGTAAGTACAACAAAGAGCTGAATAATGATGTGGAAATCACCCCAGAAGAGGTCCTTCTGGTAGTGGAGGGGCTGGACAGAGATGTACTCAATACCGGAAGGGAATTCATTGAAACCAACCAGGAGGACTTTTTCGAAAAGATAAGGACTATCCATAACCAACTGAGAGAGGTTCTCAACTCTGATGAGACATCGACACAACGTATGCCTCTACGGTACCTTTTCACCCTGGAAAGAGAGATCTATATCTTTCTATCACTTGTTGGAGGTGGAACAGCCCTTTCTGTTATCAGGAGCGCGGTAAAGGAATATGGTGATTCAGAATCGGAGATCTACTTTCTTAAGAAGAGCATGGATCATTTGCAAACTCTACTGCAAATCTTAAGGGTGGTAGTACGGGGGCTAGGCCGGATCGGAGGAAGAAAAGAATTGCCATTGCTGGAAAGTGTGAAGAAACATCAAGAATGGTTGCTCGGACTCGGAGAAGGCTCGTCTCACAAGGAATTGGTGATGCGTATCATCGGATGGGTTGACACTTCAATGGAAAAGATTTCAATCAGAGAAAAAAGGAACGTAAGCTGAAATTAAGCTGAGATTTGGTAACTGTCCGCGGGGTAACCCTTTTCTTCTCACTCCCTCGTCTCCAAGGTTTGTTTTTCCAAGAAAAGCCTCACCCCGTGGACAGTTACCAAATGTCCCATGTTAGGGGCTGCTGTCCAGACAGAATCCTTTTGAGCGGTGATTGGAAGGTTTCTTGAACATCAATCTTGGCAAACCTGTCTCCCTTATTCAATCTCAGAGACCCTATAGATAAGTATAGAATATCCGATACTGTGAATCGGCTTGTATCCCTGCAACCATTTAAAGGTATTGGGCATCACGGGAACTATCTTTGGGGTGTACGTGATCAGGTATGGCATACCCTGCAGGTAGTTGGAGCTGATAGCAATGATGCCTGTCTCCGGTCTTTTCCCGATGAGGTGATACGAGATGTTGTAGATCTTTGGATCCACGTGACCAAAGTACGCAAGGCCTATATCTTTGATCTTGTTTTCCTCCATATAACACTTCAACCCCTTCAGGTCCTGCCCCCAGTCCAGATTGGAGTCTATCAGATGAAAACGTCCAGAGGCTGGTCCACCTGCCCAGATATTGAAGTATGCAAGATAGTGCGGAAATATGGAGATTGCTGACCAGGCATAGGCAGCTATGAGGACGATCAGTCCCCACTGCACAAATTGATGGCGAACAGAGACCCGGGCAAGCCCTCCAATCCAGACAAACAGGAAAGGAAACGCCGGAAGCACATAGCGAAGGCCAACATCAAGGTGGTTCAGGAACGAAAAGACAAGAAAGATTGCCAGGATTGGGGTCAAGAGAAAGAGCTCATCCCTTGGTTGAGCTCCTTTTTTCAGCATACACAAGATAGAAAACAGTAGGCCGATTTGTAGTGGAATAGGTGTCTTGATAAAGAAGGCATAGATAAAGTAGTACCACCACCCTGAGGAAGAGAATCTTCCATTCAGGTAATTCAGGAATTCTCCCTGCTCTGCGTCTGCCTTCTGCAGGTCAAATCCCTGTACGTACATGGCTGGAAGGGGGATGGGTATATCCCTTAGTGGATATCGATCCAACATCCTATAGAGTCTACTGTAGTGGGGTATTTCTCTTAGGGGTTTTCCTGTCTCGCAGAACCCGTAACCAAGGTTGATGACGAAGATAGCCACTACAACAATCACAAGAAAGTTAATGCAGTTTCTAAGGCAGTTCCGTAGCAGGTTGAACCCCGACCCGTTCTTCCAATTCTCACTCCAGGATGAGACAGCAAGAATGGAGAAGAATATTGGGAAAAGAAGGAGCGCGGTATATTTGCACAGCAAAGCAAGACCTGTACATACACCAGTGACAACCAGGGTTCTCATCCTCCTGAATTTAAGGAATCGCCATAAAGAGTACATGCTTAAGAAAAAAAAGTAAGTAGCTCCGATGTCTGTTGTGGCTAGACGGGCATGAGCCAGAATATTGGGGCTGAATGTATACAGGAAAAGGCTCACAAGGCCACACATAGTCCCATACAGCTCGCTTCCCCACAAGAAGACAAGACCACCCAGGCATATCGACAATACCAGAACAGGTATCCTTCCCCAGAAGAATATGGTATCGTAACGATCGGCATTGTCGCGCATGAAGCGAGTACCGAATATCCATGGGCGCCACGCACCAGCTTCGGGATATGATACTCCAGCGTCCATCCGAATATCCATGGTCAGCAGGGGTAGTGCACAGAGCAATTTGATCAAGGGAGGACTCTTGCTGTATAGAGAAAAGTCCCCTGTCCTCCAGTAATAGTACCCGGCAGGAAGTTGAGCGAATTCGTCCACAGTGGGCGATTTCTGGGACAGGCTGGTCAAACAGGCAAAAGACATGAACAGGAGTAAGAAACCGGCTCCCAGGATATACTTACTCCTGTCTTTCGTCTTAGTTGCTCTCGCCATGCGTTTCAATATTAATACCCTTCAAATCAGGGTCATGTATGGCCCTTTTTCCGTAGGCCGGATTCAGACGGACTGCTTGTTTGAGCGCCTTGAGCGCTTCTCTAACGCTACCACTCCTGGCATACGCACATGCCAGGTTGTAGTGGGCTTTAGCCAGATCCGGCTGAAGTAACAATGCCTTTAGATTGGCATCTATTGCTTTTTTGTACAATCCCATGCTGTGATATACTATACCCATGCCGACGTATGCGTCAGCAAAATCGGGGCGTATCATTAGCGCGTTTTGATAGGTTTTTAAAGCATCATCAAACCTCCCCTGTATAATATATGTCTTAGCCAGATTATCATAGGCCAATAAGAATTCAGGGTCGATCTTGAGGGCGTTTTGATAGGCCTGAACCGCTTCTGATAGATTTCCCTGATTTACCAAAGCGTTTCCCATATTATAGTATGCAGAAACATACCGAGGATCAATTGCGAGGGCCTTTTTGTAATATTGAATCGCCTTTTTATAGTCTCCGGATTCGGCCATGACGATTCCCAGGCCGGTAAACGAGGCCTTGAAGGTCTCCTTTTCACACACAAATTTCCAGTTCACAAAAAGGCCAAGCATAGTTAGTGGAATCAGGGTGCGCAAGACTCTCCTATATTCTCTGTTTCGGAGGGCATCTGACCACCAAGTAATTGTATAGGCGCCGAAGACGATCAAGACAGGGACTACAGGGAGGCGATAGCGTGATGCCATATGGAACGGGACAATCGAAAACATATAAGATAGGATAAAAATAATTAAAACGAGAGTCGTTGTCGACCTTGGGGCTAGGAATAGGCCCAAGACTCCAAGCGGGGCTACTATACCGAAATTGAAAAAGAGTATCCGCAGGATAGGGACGTTCGATCTTGCAAAATAATAATTGTAATTGTCCGGTATCTCGAAATGATTCCAGAACATAATCGTCTTACGGAAAAGGAGAGCCAACCATCTCTTAGGATTGTTGTAGATAAATCGGAGCCCTTCCTTAAACCAAAAAGAGGAGATCTCAGATGGCTTCATATCCTTGCGACCCGTCCGTCTAAGGGCTTCAGCCCTAAAATCCGACTCCTCATACATTGGGTGAAGACGAATGTTTTTCGGGTTTTCAAAGAAGCCGTTTGCCCTTGGATTGTTTCCTATGTAGAAGTTCTGCCCTCCTTGACAAGTGGTGAGAACAAAATCGTTTCCCACCACGTAGTTGCGTGTACTTACAGGCAGGATGATCAAGGCCGTTCCAATAATGAACACCCCCATAATTCCTGAACTCCTCTTAAGTGAGAGTCCAAGTCGCTTAAGAGAAAAGAATCCCCAGATCAAGTATATGGGTAGGAGGAGCATGAGGTTTCCCCGTGTTAGCACTCCACCTCCTAGGGCCATGCCGCTAAGCAGCCATCGATGCCAGGCAGGCTTTTCAATGCTCAGGATAAGAGCGAGAAGGAGGGTATCAGTCAAGAGGATGCTAAGCCCATCCTTTCCTATTGCCCCTTCATAAAAGATGAGAATACCATAAAACAGAGAGAAGAAAGCAGCCCATCGCGCTGTCCTGATATCAAATGTTTTGCGTGCTATCCATGTAATCAGGACGCAGTTAAAGGCACCAAGCACAAGCTGGATAAAGCGCACTATGTTCAGGTGATAGTCAAAGAGTCTATAACACAGGGCAAGAAAATACGGATAAAGGGGTGCCTGATAGAAGACCTTCTTCCCTAACCAATCCCCCGCTGCTATGGCCCGGGCCATCCTGTCATACGAGGCCGCATCCAGGAAAAGATAGTGGGTATATGGGAGTGCCTGGATCTGGTAGAGATAGATCAGGCGTATAGACAGGGCGCAAACAAAGATAAACAGAAATAAGGCCGTGGAGGTCTGCCACCAATTAGTCGGATTTAGCCTTTTCATTGGCGGGATTCCAGAAGCGATATCGAATCAGGATCAGGATGGCAATCAGGCCGTCGTACCACCGAATCTTCTTTCCATCCCTTATTGAGCGAGGTGTATAAGATATAGGTACCTCAACGATATCCTCTCCCATTCGACCTAGCTTTGCTGTTACTTCAGCACAGAACTCAAACCTACGACATCTAAGATCGAGGCCCTTAATCAGAGTGGCATCCATCACCTTATAACATGTGGGCTCATCAGTAATCTTTATTCCGTATAGGGTATTTGCCAGGAAAGAAAGGAATCTGCCCCCCCAGTAATACCGGTGATAGGAGATGGGGGCCCTTCCCAGAACCCGAGAGCCATATACCACACGGGCCCTCTTGTTAATAATGGGTTTTATTAGTTCATGATAATCCATAGGGTCATATTCCAGGTCTCCGTCTTGGATCAATACAATATCTCCTGATGCGGCGCGAAGACCTGTCCTAACGGCAGCCCCTTTTCCCATATTGGTCTCGTGATAATAAATCTTGATTCCAGGTCTATTAATCCTCTTTAGTATAGAACGGGTGTTGTCCGTGGAACCGTCATCCACAATGATGATCTCTTTTTCAATCGGAAGATCTACAAGGGCAATCCTATTCAGAAGCGTTTTGATTGTGGATTCTTCATTATACACTGGGATAATGATGGAAAGCTTCATCGGTGGTTCTTTCTTTAAACCTAAAATCTATAGGCTCCGTAACTGTTCAAGGGAAGGGGCTTTTCTTTTCAGTCCGATGTCTCCAACCTTTGTTTTTCCAGTGACTTGAGAGTGAGGGGCACTCTACACCTCCGCATTCCACCTTCCTTTCATCCCCCTTAGAAGGTCCGGCCATTTGCGGCTTATGGTGGAATCATATGAATGATATATCTTGGTTTCCTTTCCTCTTATCGACCATAATAGGTCCCTGTTCCAGGTTTGGAACAACTGTGATAGTATTAAACGCGATCAGCGTTTCCTGTTTTAACCGGACCGACAGCTCATCTATCCTGTCCCTCATTGCATTACTTCCCTCTACTACCAGTTCAAGCACGTCCACGCCTTTTCTGCAGCTAACAACAACCCGGTACCGGTTTGAGCACTCCGGGAAGGTGCTAAGGATAGTGCCGACTTGTGAAGGCCAAAACTTTACTCCCTTGACCTTGAGCATTTCGTCCGTACGACCGAACACACCCTTGGGAAGGGTTATGTCACGCCCGCATTTGCATTCCTTTCGTTCCATGATGGTCAGATCACCGGTCCGATAACGGAGTAATGGAGCGGCCTCCTTGTACAGATGTGTAATGACCAGTTCCCCCTTCTCACCGTATGGGACGTTTTCTCCTGTTTCAGGGTCGATGACCTCCGCAAACACAAAGTCGTCCATCACGTGAAGACCCGTTCCATAACGACAGCTTCGGGCAAGGGGCGAACATGCGGCCATCCCATAGGAGTCAATGATTGTCAGGTCTCGTCCAAACGTAGCTCTTACTCGGTCTGCATAACCGTCAACTGAAGTGAACGGCTCACCCCCGACAAATAGTATCCGTACGCTCGGGATACCATCGGCAGCAGCCAGCTTCATAGCAAAGGTAGGGTTGGAGATCAGGACTGAAACACGGTAGTGATTTATGATCTTTCTGGCTCTCTCTGATTCACCAGGGCCAAGGGGAATCACCTTTGCACCGTAATATTCAAGCTGGGTCTGGTAAAAAATCCCTGCGATGAAAAGATGGTATCCGAACGTAACAGCACAAAGATCGCTTTTTTTTACACCGGCCGCTTCAAAAGAACGGGCAGATACTTCATTCATCCTTTTGATATCGGCATTTGTCTGATAGACCGGATAAAGCTGACTACCAGAAGGTGAAAAATTTACCCTTGTGACATCCTCAGAATATAGAGAACAATTTGACGGCTCTTTTAACAACTCTTCTATGAACTCTGGGCTATGTGTGAAAGGGACCTTCCTGAAATCCTCCATGCTTCTTATATCGGAAGGCCTTATCCTTGCTTGATCCAATTTATTCTTATAAAAGTCCATGCGGTATAGTCTTTCGACCTGTTCCCTCAAAACACTTACCAGACTTTCTTCATTCATGTTAACACCCCTTACTTTCTCCGTGACAAGTTGGCCTTTTGAAAAAATCGACAGATAGTGTTGTAATCAGTTAACCTTGTTCAAGAAAGTGAGCAAGGTTAACCGATTACAACTTTTTTGAAGGTCCCAAAATGTTACCTTCCTCCTAAATTGACCGTTTCGTATCAGTCTAACTCGTTCAAAAGCCACTCTTTCGTCGCAAGTGGAAGCCACTGCTATTAAGAGTGAAGAATGAAGAGCGGAGAGTGAGAAACTAATACTAATATTTAGGAGTCGATTCATTTTTTTGTTTTCCACTCTTAACTCTTCGCTATCACAAGATGCACAGGAGCAGCATCCTTGTGCGACGATTTCTTTTCAAAACGCTAACTTGTTACAGCGCTTCAAATTCTGAGAATTTGCTGGACCTACTGGATCGCACATTCGTAAATCTTCTTGGCCAGGAATTCAGGGCGGACCTTGGTCAGTGTGAAGTTTGGACGGCTCAAGACTTCTGCAATCTTAGATTCAAAAAGTTTCTGATCAATAGGTTGTCCTCTTAAGGATTTCTCAATCTCGTGTATAGGCGATGTCGGTCTGAGAGGACTTGCATGGATAGTACCCGAAATCAAGACCTCCCAGATGGTATCACCCCTCGTAAAGGAGATGATTCTTATAAATGGGCCTTCGCTAATCTTAAACTGAACTGTCTTTCTCACAACATCGGAAGGAATGGGACCGAACTTCTTTTCGGATCTTTCCATAAAGTACTCATAGGAGGTAAACAAGCTCCTCATTTCATTGTAATACGTTCTCTCCGTATCACTAAACTCTCCGCGTACTATCTCCACCTCAAATAACTCTTCAATCTCGCTCTTATAGGCATCTCTTATCTCATCAAAGTTAATGGTTCTACCTACAATCTTTTCCAGGCATGTAATCCTTTCCTGTATGGAATCTACCTGCTTGTCAGCAAACTTTTCGGGGTGTGCGACAATGAGTGAAGCGATGAGATCTACGTCAGGTTCTTTTACCTGGATCGCGGAGGCCATTTTGACTGCTTTTTCTTCGTATATGCAACTGGACGGGCCAACTTTTCTCCAAACACCATCGTGGCACCTAATCTCTATGTCGTTTAATGGCTTGAACCGACATTCCACATCAAAACGTTCAGAAATTCCCGCCGCCATCCTGGTTAAAACCATCTCCATCATTCGTGGAGGATCGGGCGGAAGCTTAGAGTTTTTTCTGGCGATATCCATGAACGTTATTACATATCCCGTATCTCCAAATGCCGGTCCACCGCCGGAAAGAACACGAAACACGGGTATGTTCTTTTCTTTGCAGAGAGCGAGGTTGATCTCCTTTTCCGGGTCGTTGAAATAGTTGAGTGCTATGCTCGGTCTTTTAAACCTGAAAAACGAGATCGTGTCTGGAACAATCCCTTCACTTACCGCTCGAATGAGTACCGGCCTATAAATCGCCGTTTCCGCATACGTTAACCAGTCAATCTCTAAAAATCTCCATACGTCCATTTGGGGTTCATCCTATCATATCGATATTGATGGTTTCGTAAAAACTCGGACCGTACCGTTTCAGACAGGTCAAGTGAAAAAAGGTGTTAGTTTGAACAGCCCTTTAACCCGTTGCCATTAAGGGTCTATTTGCATTGAGCCTTTGCTGTTTGACAACTTGTACCGTTTTTCTATGGTCTTCAAGCAGTTTAGTTTTACTGCCCAGCCTGTGCACATATCATCAGGCATAATTCGATAGCGTCCGATGGGGTCTCCTTTGATTTTTTAATTTATCATCTCTTACGGGGAGTGTTCAAATAACACCTTTCAGACGCTTTTTTTGTCCAGATCAGGCTCAAACATTAATATAAAAGAGGAGCTAAGGCGTTACGCCAATTAGGTTTTGAAAAATATCATACCTGTCTAATGGTGTCAATCTTGCTACCAGGTTGGGTCATTTTTTTGTTGACAGGCTATCCATTTTTATATAAGAGCAGATACGTCACAAGGTGCCCTTAAGGGCTTAATAGGGAATCCCGTTATAGTCGGGAGCGGGCCCGCCGCCGTAGCCGGGGACGAAACCTCTACGCAAGCCACTGGAAGCTGAAGGGCTTCTGGGAAGGCAGAGGAAGTAGGTTGATCCGGAAGCCGGAAGACCTGCCTGTGACGAGTGGCGCGTTTCCGTGGATCTGGGGCGCACGCCAACTGAGGTTTTGAGGATAAAAAGGGAAATCCCCAAGCTCAGGATTCGAGTTTGGGGATTTTTTTGTTGTTCCTTTAGTCGCCCTCTCCGCTCGCCCTGCATGAGATGTTTTCTTTCGTGCAGGAAAAAACCGATAACCGAACACGGAGGTCCGATCAGGTGTCAAGATTTTTTAGTGGACCTCCTTAGAATTGGAAAAGGAGGAATCATCTTATGCTTAGAAAGATAGAGTTCAAGTACATATCAACTTTATTTTTCTTTTTACTTTTCTTGGTTTTCCTTTCTACTGGCCCGGTTTTCGCCCAGGGGGATGAGTGTGAGATACATGAATTGGAAGAGGTTGTTGTGACAGCCACTCATAAAATGAAGATGCTCGACACCCCGGCCAGCATTTCCATTATTACAGCTAAGGAACTGGAGGAGATGGGAGCGAAAAGTATCGCGGAGGCGCTCAGAAAGATTCCTGGTGTTATTGACAAAAGTGCTAAAAATGATGCCATAGCCATACGAGGCACACAGAGCTCCATGGCTGGGGGACCGGTAATACTTATTGACGGGGTTCCTCAAAAGATAGGCGACTACAGGTATGATCAGTTCAGCTTTATCCCTGTATCTCAGATAGAACGGATCGAGATTTTGCGCTCCGCCGGAATCGCATATGGCCCTGGCTCTGCTAGGGGGGTAATAAATGTGATTACCAAAAAGGGTAAGAGAGATAAGCCCCTTAAGTTCGACGCTGCGGGTTCTTACGGTTCGTGGAATACCCATAACGAACATGTGAACCTATATGGAGGGATTAATCAATGGGATTATTTCTTGAATCTGGCAAATTACAGCACTGAGGGGTACGAAGAAGAGGATCAGGATCGGAGATCAGCGCTTTTGAAATTGGGTTACAACCTGTCAGATCAAACTCGCATTGGTATCCGAGGAAATTTCATAAAACATGAACATCACACCGCTTATGGATTGTGGAAGAAGAAGTGGCAGTTGGAGAATTACCGGCGGGATATCCATTTCCCCAAGAGCGAGACCGACCCAACACTGGTGTGGCACAATGAAAGGGAACAGGATGTCTCGACCATTGCCCTTGAGTTCTCCCAAAAGGATGAAAGACTGTTTCTGAACGCAACTGCCTCATTCACCGATTATGATGAAGAGTATCGGGGTATGCGCACGAAATTTACAAGTCCCAAACGCGTCTATTTTGATGATAAAGACCAAGGAACTTATACCTTCACCTTTTCCGCTGGCTACAATCTTCATTTTGGAATAGTTAATTACACACCCTGTCTTGGTGTTAATCTTGAGGACATAGATTTTGAGCAACGCAGATCGTATCCTAATGATCCAAACAAGAACACTGATAGATATGATTTTGATATCGAGGAGCGCCAGTATGGCTTTTTGTGGGACAATGATTTCCTTTTTGGAGAAAACTGGGGTCTGAAGATCGGAGGACGGATGGATAGAGCGAAACTTGAATTTGAAGACAAGGTTCCGAACAAGGTTGACCAGGATAAAACCATGTATGCCTGGTCTGGGGCGCTTTGCTACTACTTCAGTGACAAGGCAACCGTATACGTTTCTTCAGCAAGAAATTTCTGGTTTCCAACACCTCGTTATTACGCCTGGGCAGCGGAAAGGGGCGGAGATCTGAACCGCCCGGAGGACCTGAAACCTGAGAAATCCCTTACATATGAGGTTGGATACAAACATATTCTTCATAAAGCATTCAATATAAATCTGACCGGATTTTCTACAAAATATAAAGAGAAATTTGCATCCTATTACGACACCACCGGCACCTGGAGGGGAATGAAAAACATAGGTGGAGCAGAGATCAGAGGTCTTGAGCTGGAGGCAAACGGACGAGTGTGCCCATGGTTTGGTTATCGCCTAGCAGGAACTTATCTAAAGGCTGAATGGACCACAGGGCAGATGCGTGTCTATGAACATCCATCAAACACGAAGGTCATACGCGATCTGGCCGGCTATGATATCCACGGAATTCCCCGATATACCTACGTGGTCGGGTTGGATCTTTATCCCTTTGAAGGCTTTAAATGCAGTATAGATATAAACGGTTATGGGTCTTACAATGTTGATTATTTGAACCGTATAGAATACGGGGCAAAGACCACTGTTGACGCCAACATATCTTATACTATTAAGCACTGGAAATTCTGGCTGCTCGGTAAGAACATATTTGATGAAGAGATTGAAAGGGTTATCAACCCAACAGGTAGGCTCACCGGACCTAGTGGTGAACCCGATAACGCCTATTATGTCCAGGACGGAAGATATATAGAGGGCGGTGTGAGTTATCATTTTTAGATCCTTTGATTCCGAATGATAACGAATAGGCGATCACGGAATAGAAGTATACCCACACACCGTGATCGCCTGCGGGGGGGGCAATATCAATGTTAAAACAACTCTGGATAACCGGTGTTCTGGTCGCCTTTTCTGTTTTCGGGATAAAAGTGGGCTTGGGTATGGGGGCTCAGATATACAACAGGACCGTGCCCCTCGGCAAAAAAATCGTCTTTCTTGTCGGATGCTTTTTTATCTATCTGATCCTTTTCTCTTGTCTTTATTATGTGATTACCCACTTCAATTTATTAAATTATCTAGATCACTTCGTAAATATGCTTCAATACGGTATGCTGCTTCATTTAGCAGTGGCTCTGGGGCTTCTTCTCTGGGGAGGCAAGCTGCTCCTTCAAAACCCTGCGGAACATAAGCATCTTCCCTTTAGGGCCAGTTTGCTTTTGATTTTGCCCTGCCCTGTATGCGCCACGGTGATCCTTTTAAATCTCACCCTTGCCTATTCACTTTTTGCCTTATCACCGCTTTTAACCACTTTGACCCTTTTTGCCCTTTTCAGCGGCATCATTATTGTTACGTCTGCTATTATTTTCCCGTTTCGCCATAAAATCGGTTCCGGCGGTTCTTTTTTAGGGTTGTCGATGACGCTGGTTGCCCTCTATTTCCTTTTCACGGTGATCATTGCCCCCATCTATCCGGAGATAAAGGCCACGTTCGCCATGGCCGTTTCCAACAGCCCGGTCAACCAGATAGACCCTTTTCGGACGGCTATTTTGGGAGTAATTGTTTTCACGCTCGGGTGTGCCGGATTCATAAGGACTTACCTTGCAAAAGGAGGAATTAAGTGAATATCTTTCCTGCATTTCAAACCATCCTCTACACTATTTCGACCGCACTTCTTTACCCAGTAGTGATTTTTCTGATTTTTCTGAGTCTTTGGCTGGTGGTGTATGCTGGCGGATTTCTCGCCGAGTGGGTAAAACGGAGACAGTTTCGTTCAATTACCCTGCTGGCCGATTCACTGGAGGCAATTCATAAAGAGAAGGGCCTTCCCCCTGAAATAGAAGGGAACCTCCCTCTTCACATAAGAAATTTTGCCAGGGAGCTGGAGGGTATACTCCGTGACGAAAATCTTTTTAGGGAAGAACGGGTGGAAGACCTGATTCAGAGGAAAGAATATTCAATGGTCAAGGAAGTGGATAAGATACGCCTTATAGTACGTATCGGTCCAAGCCTCGGCCTTATGGGGACTCTGATTCCCATGGGTATCGGTCTGGCCGGGTTGACCCAGGGGAACATGGCCCAACTCTCATCCAGCCTTATCCTGGCATTTACGACTACTGTTGTGGGTCTCGCCCTAGGGATCACGGCCCATTTCTTTTCAGTGGTTAAAGAACGCTGGGTTATCGAGGATATGCGGTGTATTGAGCTGATAGTAGAGGCCATGACCAAAGAGAATGGATTAAATGGGCTAGCGAATTTGAGATTGAAGGACTGGGGGGACGGGAACGATGAAATACCTGAAAAGAAGACGTCCGCAATATCTTTTTAGTGCGAGACACGAAGAGCCTCTCCATGGGGTGGCCAATCTTTTTGACGTGGCCCTTGTCTTTATTGTGGCACTCTTTCTTTCACTTATGGCGACTTACCAGATCCTCGATTTCTTCAACCCAGAAAGTGAGATCACGATTATGAAGAAGGTAGAAGGAGAGTGGAAGATTATCACCAAGAAAGGAAAAGAGATCAAGGTCAGGAAGGTGACCGACAGGAAAATCGGCGGAGAAGAAGGAATCAGGCTTGGAACAGCATATCAGTTAAAAGACGGTCGTGTAATATACATACCTGAGGAGATGATGAATGAAGGTAAGTAGATTTCTGTCTGTATGGATCCTATTTGTTTTACTCCCTTCAGTGGTACTCGCGGGTCCTGGCAAGAAGAAGGTTATCATGATCGTCGGGACAGGAGACAGTCTTATTGTAGCCAGCGCATTCAAGAAACTTGAGAAACTTCCCAATATTTCACAACACTATTCCTTTAGGTTTTATACAGATCAGCAAATCCGAAATAGCATGGTCGAGCGAGACGATATAAACGATTCTTATATGATATTGGCCGACTTTATGCATAGAGAGATTGACAAATTCCTGGCTGGCAATCTGATGGACCAGAAGAAAAAGATTTACAGTCTTCGCTGCGGGAGTCTGGCTGATAGGCTAAGAAAGCGAGGGTTCAAACTCGATATTCAGACAGAAGAATACTACTCTCCGCCGACCGCTGACAATGTCAAAAACCTTATTCTTATGGCCCTATCCAAGGAGGGTGAAAAGGTATCGTATGAGATGCCCTTTACTCTACCGAAATCGGGCATTTTCCACCCCGATGCTCCAAAGATCTTTCGTACTTTTGATGAGTATCTTAAATGGTACCGGGACAGCGGGAAATATAAAGGGAAAGGCTTCTGGGTCGGCATACATACCTTCCATACCTGTGCCTTAAAAGACAAGGGCAAGATAGAAGCTGAAATAGTTCGTGCCCTTGAAAGGGAGGGAATCAATGCGTTACCTGTCTTTGGAAGGCCGCCCTATTATGAATCATTAAAAAGATACTTCTTGGATACAAAGGGAAAGCCTCGGGTTCAGATGCTAATTGGTTTTTCTTTTAGATTTTTAAGGGGTTTTCCTGAAGAAGTCCAAACAATCCTCCGTAAAATAAATGCCCCTATTTTCATACCATTGACAGCCCATTCCATTACCATTGACCAGTGGAAAAAGTCCGACAGGGGGATCTCTCCCATAAGGGTCGCTTGGCAGGTGTGCGTGCCTGAACAAAACGGGGGGATAGAACCCACAATGGTGGGTGGAAAATCGGCTGCAAGACTTAAGGGAATGACGGAGGTAGTTTTTGATACGATCGCTATGAGTGAATACATAGATTTTCTGATCCGGCGAATAAAGGCATGGCGCAGACTTCAGGTAACCCCGAACAGGGAAAAGAAGATCGCTATCCTTTATTGGAACCATCCCCCTGGTAAACACAACATTGGTGCAAGTTATCTGAACTTATTCAGGTCTATTTCCAATATTCTTCTCGCCATGAAGGACAGGGGATACAAGATAGAAGGGAGCTTGCCAACCGAAGAGGAAATAAAGGAAAAGATACTGCAAAGAGGCCGGAATGTGGGATCGTGGGCACCGGGAGAAGTGGAGAAACTGATATCTCAAGGAGCTGTGGCAAGGATTCCCATAGCTAAGTATAGGGAATGGTTCGAGGAATTAGACGATAGCTTTCAGAAGGAGGTGATTCGCCAGTGGGGCCGACCCGAGGATTCGGATGTCATGATAAAAAACGGTGAAATAATCATCCCTATGATTGATCTGGGGAATATTATCCTTCTGCCCCAGCCGTCGAGGGGGCATGGTGAGGATCCGGATAGATTATACCATGATCCGAAACTCTATCCCCATCATCAGTATATTGCCTTTTATTTATGGCTTAAAAAGGAGTTCATGGTTGATGCCATCATCAGCCTGGGCAAACACGGCACCCATGAATGGCTGCCCGGCAAACAGATCGGGCTATCCCTTTCATGCCCCCCTGAGATGCTGATCGAGGATATCCCCAATGTCTACCCGTATATCGTAGATAATGTGGGTGAAGGAACCCAGGCAAAGCGGAGGGGGCGCGGCGTCATTATCGACCATTTAATCCCTCCGCTCAAAAAGGGCGGTTCCTATATGGAATACCGTGAACTGACTGCAAAAATAGATGCCTATCACAATTCCCAGGCCATGGATGCGGCCCTTGCTGGAGAAAAGCTTAAAAGCGTGCAGGAATTGATCCGAAAACTAGGACTGGATAAAGACCTTGGATTAAAAGAACTCAATGATGACGCCATAGAAAAAGTGGAACATTACGTCCTTGAATTACAGGAAAAGCTGATCCCCTATGGGCTACACACATTCGGCGTATCCCCTGACGGAGAAGCGCTCAATGATCTTACGGAAGCTATTTGTGATGCGAGTCCCGAGATTAAAAAAGAAGATATGAAAGAAAGAGTGGAAATGTGCGGCAGAGCTGAAATGGCATCTCTTTTACATGCATTGAATGGGGAATATATACCTCCCGGCGAGGGGAATGATCCTGTCCGGAATCCGGAAGCCATACCCACCGGCAGAAACTTCTATGGTTTCAACGTGGACAAAGTTCCCTCAAAAGAGGCGTTTGTAGTGGGTAAAAAGCTGGCCAATGATATGATCAAGGAATACAGGGAAAAGCATGGGGTCTATCCCGACAAGATAGGCATCATCCTCTGGAGCACTGAAACTCAGAGAAATGAAGGGGTTAATGAATCCGCTATCCTGTATCTTTTGGGCATAACACCTGTATGGGACAGAAAGGATAAGGTGGTTGACCTGAGACCCATCCCAGCTTCCATCCTCAAACGGCCCAGGATAGATGTCCTTATTCAGACATCAGGGCTTTATCGCGATAGCTTCAGCCAGGTCATAAAATTGTTAGATAGGGCAGTGCGAATGGCTAGCTCGCTCAAAGATGTTGAGAACTTTGTGGCCATAAACAACAAAAAGATTGAACTGGAGCTGCTAAAGAAGGGGTATAGCAAGGGTGATGCAAAACGGTTGAGCCGGTGCAGGGTGTTTGGTCCCATGCCTGGTGCTTATTCACACGCCCTCCAGTCATTGATACCTAATAGCGGCGTGTGGGAGGACGAAAGGGAGATAGCAGATGTCTTTATTCACCATTCCTCTTTCGCCTATGGGGAGAAATTTTGGGGGAAACGATTAAAGAGCGTTTACAAGAATAATCTAAAGGATACAAAGATAACCATGCACAGCCGCTCCTCCAACCTATACTATATGCTGGACAATGATGACATGTTTGCTTTTCTAGGCGGATTGTCATTGGCTGTTAAGAATCAGAGGGGTAAATATCCTGATGTTCTGGTAGCCAATCACCAGAACAGGAGGGATGTGAACTTGGAAGATCTGGCTAGATCAATCGGTAAGGCCTTAAGGACACGCTACCTCAACCCAAAATGGATCGAGGGGATGAAAAAAGAGGGGTACGCAGGGGCCAGGGAGATGGATAGTTTTGTGGAGCATCTGTGGGGGTTTCAGGTCACCACTCCTTTTGCCGTGGATAAAACCCAGTGGGAACAGATTCATGAGGTCTATATCGAAGATAAATACGGCCTGGATCTCAAAGAATTTTTTGACAAGAACAACCCATGGGCTTTGCAGTCCATAGCCGCCCGGATGCTGGAGGCGGATCGAAAGAAATACTGGAAGGCCCCTGAAGAGATGAAAAAAAAATTGGCCAGGACCTATGCTGCTAGCGTAATCGAAAAGGGTGTTGCCTGCTGTGAACATACCTGCAATAACCCCATGCTCCAGCAGTTCGTGGCCAATATTATTTCTTTGCACGGTCTGTTGACCCCCCAGCAGCTGGACCAGTTCAAAATGGTGATTGCCAAAGCCACCGGCAGTACCCAGGAAGAAAATGAGGCAAAGAGTAAAAAGGCCAGAGAGAGTTTAAAAAAGACCATCGAAGAGATTCAAAAGGAAGAGAGCGTAAAGGCCAAAACAGAAGGGAAAAAGATTGAAGGCTTTGAGATGGTGGATGAAAAACCGGAAGATACCAAAGTCACCGCTTCAGGTTCGGAATGGATGGTAATGCTCATTGCGTTAGGCCTTTTAGCGCTGTTGTTTACGGGCTGGAGGCGGAAGAAGATATAGTCTCCGCGGGGTATCAGGGATCAGGGTTAAGGTGATGACAGCTGGATAGCATGGGATAGTGGACCATCTTTTATTTTTGCTAAGCAAGCACATGCTGCTATGAGAAAAATAGCTGATTTACCAGTTAAAACAGTTATTGTAAGTCATGAACATGATGATCACTGGTTAGGAAACAATTACTGTAAAGAGACTCAAGGTGCTA
>DTYH01000132.1 GCA_012961955.1 Desulfobacterales bacterium
ATCGTCATAATCATTATTTCGGTTGCCTTAGAAATTTCTGTTGACAGGAATCCCTACATTCATTATTAATGTATCCGGCTTCTTAAAGAAGCTTGTCTATTAAGTCACCTATTACCGCCGAAGGCAATCATTTTTGTTTAAATCATAAATACCCTATAAGGAGATTCGCAGCATGGAGCCCTTAAAGATTGAAAGAGAAGAGAGCAAGCTCAGAGCAGATCCGAGCTGGGCTGATATATGCCTCACTTGTGGGACGTGTTCTGCAGGCTGTCCTGTAACCGGAGTCGATGGAATGGATCCGCGAAAGATCATCCGGATGGCAGCCCTTGGAATGGATCAGGAGATTATTGACTCCCGTTTTCCGTGGATCTGTACTATTTGCGGACGTTGTGAATATGCGTGCCCAATGGGAGTCAAGATCATGACCGTGATGAGGACTGCCCGGGGTCTCAGGGAGAGGGACAAAGTTCCCGGTCCCATACACAAAGGAGTGGTTATGTGCCTGGAAAGAGGTAATAATCTGGGCATTCCCAAGGACGATTTTCTTTTCCTCCTTGCTGATGTTGGAAAGGAGCTGGAAGAGGAATCATGCCCTGGCTTTTACGTCCCTGTAGACAAGGAAGGGGCTAATTTCCTTGTCACCATAAATTCCAAAGAACCTTTTGGCGAGCCAGATGACATGAAATTCTGGTGGAAGATCTTTTATGCTGCCAAGGAGAACTGGACAACTACATCCGAAAACTGGGAGGGGGTCAATTGGGGTCTTTTCTCAGGTGATGACGAGGCCATGAAGACCATAACCGGTCGGATTGTAGAACACATGGATAGGCTCAGCATTTCTAACCTTCTGTTACCTGAATGAGGTCACGCCTATTATGCGACTAGGCTTAGTCTGCAAAAATGGTTTCCTGACGCACTGAAACGATTCAAGATATGGAGCGTATTTGATCTACTGCAATACTACCTTAAGCAAGGCCGAATCAGGGTAGACAAATCCAAGCACACAGAACTTGTTACTTATCATGACCCATGCAATTACGGCCGAAAATCAGAATGGGCCTTTGGCCATGCCTACTTTGAAGAACCCCGGTGGATTGTGCAGCAATGCTGCGAGAACTTTGTGGACATGGTGCCAAACAGACATAACCAGTATTGTTGCGGCGGTGGCGGGGGTGCATGGGCCATGCCGTATGATAAGGAAAGAATCTATTATGGACGAAAAAAGGCGGAGCAGATCAAGAATACCGGCGCAAAGGTAGTAATTGCCCCCTGTCATAATTGTCGTGATCAGATAATGAAGGGCCTTACTAAGGAGTATGACCTGGAAATCGAGACCATGTACTTGTGGGAGCTTGTAGCCGAATCATTAATTATTGAGCCGTGGAGCCAAGAAGAGGTTGAAAAAGCACACGCTGAACGGGATGCCCAATTTGAAAAGTTTGGAATTGAATTAGAAGAGGAAGAATGGTGAAAGTGCACACTAAAGCTAAAAAAACAATGGTATCTGTATCCTAAAAGGAGCGGTGCTTAAATAGAGTAATTAATCCTACACGGTGACTTCTTTAGGTGATGTCCGGGAAGCCTGATCCTGACACGACCAGGAAGGAGGCATGCAAAATCCCAGACATACTAAGGACAGGCTGCATTCCCGCTGCCGACCGAGGTCGAGGAGAAACTTTCGTTTTTGGTTTCTCTTCAAGAAGACGCTGGTAAACTACCTCAGCCACTTGAACATCACCACCAGCCC
>DTYH01000133.1 GCA_012961955.1 Desulfobacterales bacterium
CGCCTTTGCTGTATTGCCGTCGCAATCCCTTCTTAATCAGGTCATTCGTTCCAACCGAGGCTTCAATTTCTGTAAGTAGTGGGCATCGTTCCACGTCTGCTTGCGAGAACCTGGATCGGTTTGACCTCTTTATTTAAAAAAAGTACCATTTTTCACTCTCTTTGTCAAGAGCTAACATATGGATTTTTATTGAATTTATCCCTTTACGAGAACCCATAGTTTCCTACTTTTTAAAAAATGTATAAAATCGACATATTATGGAAGTCAAGTTGTTTCTATAAAGGTTGGCGATGTCAAGTAATTTACACTTAAGAATGAAGGGTAAGCTGATGTTATACAAAAGGCGATCCTTCAATCCGTAAAAAGCGTCATACTGCGCATTAGCGAGGTATTTCAAGAGATTCTTCACTACGTTACACTCCGTTCGGAATGACGTGAGAGCGAGCTCCGTTCGGGATGATGTCACAGCAAGCTCGGTTCAAAATGAGCATATCGGTGATCTGTGTCGCAGATCTGTGTAGGTTGACCGGCCGCTGATACGGACATAGAGACCGACCACAGACACCGTCTGTCACACAGTGATTACTTCTTCGTCTTCGACAAATGCATTTCCCTGCCCGGAGTATTCCACATTTTTAATACATTTGTCGCATACAAAATAGAATCGGACTGTATCTTCCATATGGTCAATCGTTTGATCAATGCGGTTTTTCATGTCCATGAACTGCTTTGGGTTTAGGCGGCATTCAAAAACACTTTTGAGCACCCTTTCACCATAATCCTTCATAATCTTGCCTACTCGCTGGAGTCGCTTAGGGTCGCTGATATCGTAACTTACAATAATGTTGTCAACACGCCGCGCCATCTCATATCACCTCGAACCCCTCGTCTTCTTGGATCTCCCCCCATCCGGAAATCACAACCCGACCTACACACTGTTTGCACAGTCGGTAATAGCGCACTCTGTCCTGCCTTTTGTCTACAATAGCCTCTAAGCCTTCTTTCATCCGTGCGTACTGCTCATCATCCAGGTCACACTCAAAGACGCTTTTTTGAATTCGTGTGCCGAGATCTTTCAGGAACTTCATTGCCTTATTCCTGGTCTTGTCCTTCACGATATCATAGCTTACCAGTATATACATCTCACCTCAGTATCATAGGTTGATACCTATCCTCCTCCCCCCGGATCACCCTGGCAAAATGCCGCACTTGCTCCCTAATGCAATCCCTATAACTCAGCTGCTGCCCTGTTAGGTGGTGTGTTATCTTCTGGTTCAGCTTTCTTTCAAATTGAATAATGAATTTTCGAAAGCCCGTGTCCGTAAGTTTAACGGGAAGATCCTGGCCACGCGTGAAATCATCGAGTGTTAATGATTTGAGGTTGAACACTCCGAGGACGAGGCTGTCAACAATTACAGATCTCCATTCCTCCATTAGGTCGAGGACCAGGGAGGGTCGACCATAATCCAGTGCGTGTAAACTTCCTAAATAGGGATCGAAACCTACCAGACTCACGGCACTCATAACAACATTAAAGAGCAACATATAGCCAAGACTCAGAAGAGCATTCACCGGGTCTTTGGGTGGACGTCGCATCCGCTTTTCAAAATGCACACCCTCCGCAATAAACCCTCTTGAGAAGCCGTCGAAATAGAGGGCTGATGCCCTTCCTTCAAAACCTCTCACTGAATCGATAGATTCTGCCCCCGCTATCTTTTTCATGAGTAGTTTGAGCTGCAACACATGGTCATCCAGTTCAAGGTCTTCTCTATTCCGGTTGAGCCTTAGCAGGATTGCCCTCATGTTGCCAACTTTTCCCCTCACGATTTCCGTTGCCGCTTTTAAGCAGAACTCTTCATTACGCAGCTTCTCGAATTGTTCGCACCGGAGTGTAATATTTTTGCTCCAGGGGGGCTGAAGTCTGCCCTGATAGTGCCCATTGCGACTCATAAACACGGTATCGATCTTGTCACTGAGCAGACGCTTTATTGCAGGTGGGGTAATGGAAACGTTCCCAAATACGACAAGTTGATCCAGTTTAAATAGATGAAGGGCATGGAGCACGGACTTTCCTTTTTGGACAATAAGGCGTTCTCCTTCAAGTTTTATAGAACTTCCTTGCTCTAAGACGTATGCCACTGTCATCAGACGTACTCGAGTACCCACCTGGATTGGCCGTTCAAAGATCTCCGAACAACCTTGATCTCTCTGGTTGCATATTCGGATATCCCTTTCCTGGAGAAGTGCTTCTCCAGGACCTTTTCAAGCCTTTCAAGTATTCTTTTCTCCTCCTCTACGTGGCGACTAAGGTGAATATAACGCTCTGCTGCCTCCTTAAGGGGAATGCCTTCGGAGACCAAAAACTCTTGTGAGGCTGGCACCATGTGGGGTCGAACATGCAAGAGTGGAGAGGGATACTTCCCTCCCCTGAGATCGAATTGGCACAGACAGTCAACCGATGCCGTTATTTCAGGAATCATGGAACGAATTTTCAGGCAACTTATGGGATTTCTTTGGAGACGCTCCAGCTGGCGCTTGGTCTTTGTGTAGTTATAGTCTGGGGTTGGTTCCAAGACCCGATGGATCACATTTCCATCGTCATCAAGGAGTCCTACTGAGTAGAAGAGAATAACTTTTTCTTCACGCCGCAACATCTGCCCTGAGACGGCTTTCTGAATCAAGTAAGCAATGGCACTGCATCTTGACATCAATCTTTCCACAGGGTCTGGAAACGAAAGTGTATTGTTCAAGTATTTCCTTTCGGGACCCCTCAATGAACGAAGGCGCTTTGTTGCTACCCTCAAAGGAATCCGTCGGATCTTTTTGAGAAATATGAACTGATTCTCGTACGGGCTTCCATCGTCCCTAAGGAAGAAGCAGCGGCGGTGGGAGCATCGATCGATACCCAGCGGGAGATTAATACACTGTTCAACCCAGCCAATTCCAACAGGCCTTGTGGGTAGGATAGGCTCAAGTACAAAATGGGATTCAGGATCTGGAGCGTGTTCGATGAATTCCTTTAAGAATTCCTTCACACGGAGAAAGTGATCAAAGTCCTGAAAAAAGAACCACAACCTGAATCCTTCAGAACCCCTTTCCTCTGGGTAGGAAGGGATATCCACGGTCCTGGCAAACTGTGCCAGTTTGAGCACATAGCTTCGCATATTTTCGCCAAGAAACACTAGATAACTCTGCTGTTTGGCATATGTTTCTTTTACCCTGAGCGGTATTCGGACAGATAGTGCTGCGTAACGGACGGTGTTGTCCGAGCGAAGGGGATAGCCAGCAAGTGTGATCTTCCCCAATAGATGCTTCGTCACCGTCTCTGCATCCAGCGGGGCTGCCCGGAATTCATACTTCGGTGTACCTGTGTTAGGGTCAAGCTCTTGCAGTGCAAACCCAATCTCACGGCCGGAAAAGAGATCCAAGAATGTCTCAATGTCTTCTTTCCCTACAGGGGGAGGAAAATACCTTTCCACGGTTACGGATTCTGACCGTTCCTTTTCTGGAGAGACAGCCTTGGCCTGACCCTCAAGTCCAATGGCTTCATAGTTCTCACGAAGGAGATTGCGGGCTTCTATGTGTGCCGGATTCTGCCGGAGAAGCTTCCTGAGGAAACGGATCGACTTTTCATAACGGCCCACATTTCTGTGGAGACATGCGAACCTATACAGACACTCTTGATTTGTCGGGTCCAGTTTCAGGGCCCTTTCGTAACATTCCTGAGCCTGCTTTGCCATCCCTAACTCCTCGCAGAGGATAGCCCACTGGACATGGATTTCAGGACTTTCCGGGCCGAATTTTCTGTGTGTAAGCACGATCTGCCGGGCCTTGATCTCCTCTCCTTCATCAAGATAGTTCCGAGCCAAATCGAGATATTGATTTTGCAGGCCTTTCATTTCAGAATATGCAATGTAGGATACTGGATGCAAGATACAATATCATGGTATCCTGCAAAAGTCGTCATAACTATACGTCTCGGGCATTGCGCTACTTATTGAACTTGACGGCCCTTTGTTGGCATTCACTTTATGCCGCCGAAAGAGCGTGGTGGAACGATGACACCAGTGAAACAGGCCCCCTTGAGTACGATTTAAGATGGCTGTTGGTATCGTTGTTACAAACGCTTTGGTTGTATGTGTCATGTTTCCAGTTAAGCCCTTACTCTACTGGGGAGGCAAAGTTTTCACGGGGTAAAAATATTGGGATAAAAACATGAAGAAACCGTTCAGATTTAAAAAACTCCTTCAAAATTCCCATTATTCCAATTATTTTACGTGCAGTATGTTCCCAGCCAACGTACTATGGATCCTGTACTGCAGGTTCAGCTTGAATTTGATGCAACCAATTTGTCTCAAAACGCTGGAATGTTTCGAAACTTCTTATTTTATGCCTGCAAAAAAACAGGGAGCATGAGCAGGGACATTGGGATTTTGTCAGATTTGAGGGAATGCGTATTTTTCCAGCTCTTTTTCAATGTCCTTTCCACGGCCCTTGAGAAAGGTGTTGATGATACCCTTAACCGTTTGAAGGTGTTTTTCAACTATCTCTTGAGAGAAAGTCTTCGGGCACAGTCCATGTTCGTATTCACACTTGTTGCGATCGTTCATGATACCCCGAATCGGTCCCAGAAATTTTTGGGGCAAGAGTTCAGGCTTTGTAGTTGCCATCAATTGGACCCCCAGAGAGAGGGTTACAGGCCCTCCAGGTTCTCGCTTTTGGTAGCCTTTGTGAAGTATTCTGCCGATCCTATGGAAAGCCTCCAAGTCCAGGTCAAGGCCGCTGTAGTCCGGCTTTTCATCATCCAGTCCGTGGTAGACCCAAAGACACAGGTCCACGTAACGTTCCAGCGTCGCATACACAAGGAGGATTGAAGTACCTATTTCGCGCCGGGAAAGTGCTCTCTTGGCTGCCGCAAGGTGGTTCAAGACAAGGGGTAGCCCTTCTTCCATATTTTTAGGCTTTTCTCCATTACACACCCTTGTTGTGATACTTGCGAGATCCTCGATAATAGGGAGTTGTTTTTCCAGGTGAGAAACGACTGACGACCCCCATTTCCACCCTCCCAGGGGCAGAAAACGATTCAGATTCTCTTTCAATTTTCTCAGAGTCTGCACCGCCTTCTCAAAATCAAAACGATCCCATGCTCCATATCCACGGTTCAGGAGGGTCAGGGCCTCAGCTTCCCTTGGTTCATAGAGTCGTTCCGACAATGACTCGGCCATATGAAGGGCCTGGTTATAGTTTCCGTTTCGGTAGGCTTGCTTGATTCGGTCGAACTCAAGGTCACCAAAGACATCCAGCGGATTGTGGAGAACTCGTGGATACTCAGTGCCTGCAATCGGAATCCGGTCCTGGGGGTGATACTTGGAAGAATCGACATATACGATGCGAGCCCCAAGCAGAAAGCCGGCGAGCGCTGCCGAGGCAGACATTGATTTCTTACCGCCCGTTGGATCAATTGCCATTTCATGAGGTTTCAACTCGTATCGCTCAGCAAAATCTCGAACTCCTCGATATATCGCCAATTCAACCGGATCCTTTATTTCTTGAATGGTTATCCGATTTTTCGGGATGCCTGCGATCCCTGCGATGATTTCCAGAACTGAAACAGTGCCGATTTTGGCATTTACCGACTCACTTGTACCCAGGATTAAAACATGTTCGGGCTCGGCCCAGGCAGTCATAAGCGCAACAGGCTGCCATGATAGACCAAGAACGCTGATGACGGCTTTAAAGCGTGGTCGTTCCCCTGTCCAGCCATCGAGAGGCAACTGTCTGAACAATGGAACGAAACGTGGTGCAAACTCATTCGCATAGATGATGTCTCGTTCTTCTCTTCCAGCCGTAAGCAATCTTTGCTGAATAACCCTTAGCTCCTTTGTCAGGCTGGCTGTAACCGGTTTTGCCACCATGACCTCCTCTCGGTAATGGGCTTTTGTACCTTGCGAAAAATATGAGGAGCCTGTCACTTTCGAGGGACGTCACGCATATCAACAGGAATTCTTACTGCGTACCTTTTCTTTTGGTTCTTTGTAACCTTCTCTACCTTTTTTCCCTGGGAGAGATGGATACATGTTGCTCAATATACCATTCCCGGGCGTGTTTATGGTCGTTCGTGATATGGACGAACCTTTTCATTGTAGGGAGTTGTTTTCTCCTTTTAATGACAGTCTTTTACACTACACTCCTGTTCCACGTCCCGCTGGCCCTGACTGACGTGTTCCGCCAGAAAGACTATCGTCCAAGAAGCTTAGCAAAAGAGGAAAATGGAGGTCCTTCTTATCAGGTGAACACAGTTCGAATAGAAAGGAAACCTATAGAAAACCGAACTATAACTTATTGTCAAAGTGAAAATATCTATATCCCACTCCAGTCTTCGCTCTAATACCGATTTCGGAAATTCCTTTCTTCAGCCATTTTTCGGGGAGTTCCAGCACTTCTTGGTTCTCTCTTTTAGCGACAAGCCTAAAAATAAACTTGCTGTTTTCAAGTACGAGGAATTTTATTGTATTAGGGTTTTACCAATCAGCCGGTGGTTCGCACTCACTGTAATAGTCTGGATAATGTGGATTCATGATATCTGTTTTTATGTTGAGCTTGTCTCGAGGATATGCGTCTAGAAACAAGACTTGTCCAGACTGAGTCTCGCCGCCAAATATCCTTTGAGCTGATCTCAACTTTTCCCATCCATTTATGATTTTCATCACAGTTGCCACCTTTGGTCTAATTTGGGTTCCGTCTGGACGTCTGACCCTTCCGCTCTTTTCTATCTCTTTCCGTTTTCTTTCGTTATCCAAATTTGAGAGATCAGACAGGGAAATCAAGGCATCCATAATGTCGGATTCTTCGTTTCCACCAATCAATTCCTGCACCGCTGCATCTCTGGCAATTCCTTTAAGGGCACTGCCAGGTATATAAGGGATGCGGTACACGTGATGAAGAGTCACTGATGCCTCATGAACATTCTCTTTTCCCAAACCGATAGCCATCCGCCAATCCACTGTTCCGTTGAAGGATTGTAGTATGAAAACTTCATCCATCACCATTTTTATGAAAGATCTGTACCGCGAGTTTAAGGGGGGTAGTAAAGGGGGTAATAGATAGCTAGACTTCGACTCCACTGCCTTGAAGAAGTCCTTTCTGATTTCCATGTTTCTGCTCTTGGTGGGCTTACCACAAGGTATTAGGTGATTGAGGAGAAGCGAAAAATTATCAGTTCGAAAGTCGTTGCCGAGACATCGTCTAGTATCATCCGGCGATTTCATGCAGTAGGGTATATTCGACCCATTTCTTCTCCTATCACTTCCATCCGTGCTTACCTTGCGACTATTCTTGTGGGAGACCTCACTTCCATCGATCAATATATTGAGGATCTGTTCCTTCTCTCTAATCACCTCACATTTCCGACCGTTAAATCTTTGATCAATGGGCCTAAACCTTGAGGGAATAGCCATCGGATGCTTCAGTCCATCGATTTGGACCTCATATATGAGCTTGCCTTTTTTACCCTTCCTGATAATGGCAGACATCCTTATCCTCCTCAATCAATCCCTCGGCAAGTCTCCTTACCCAGTTGAGGAATGCAAGAGTTTCGGAAGTTAGCTGCCGATAGGTTTGGGAAGGTTGTGAAACCACGAATTCCAAGAGGTCATTTCCTCGTCGTAGTACAGCGCAGCCATTATTCCCTGATTCCAACCATCTTGATAGTTGTTTATATATCAGATCATGAGCACGATTTTTTGGCTTAGAAACAATGAAAGCTAGTGCATTCCCAAGCCCATTAGTCCTAATCAGATGAGGAAGTTTCTTTACATAACTCTTATAGTCGGCAGATATGTTGCCTTCATAGTTCTTAGCCTCGATCACACACTTGTAGACAAACTCAGCCCGTCCGTTTCCAAGCTTTCTCATATTGGTTTCATTCTGCATCTTCAGCCTCCTCGTCATTCCCATTATGAAAAATTGTCCGCACAAGGCCTTTGCCTATTGTGGTATTACCCGCTATCTGAAGGACACCGGGGAGATGCCTTTTAAAAAAACTGATCGCTTTTGAGGCTTCGAGTTCAGTTTTGCTCGTTCCTTCCCTGGGCCCATGAGAATCCACCCTGAATTTACCTTTTTCCCCATCTTTTTCCTTATAAACAGGACCAGAGAAGACAATGGAGTAGAGAATAGAGTCAACTGGAGCGATAGTCCGGGCCATTCATTATCCATGTGTCTGGCAGCCATCCTGTTTTGAAAGTCGCCGGCGTAGCAAAGTACGGTTTCAGAGCCCTGTTTTTTCAATCTTTTTGATTATTGCTTCACGTAGGGGGATAACTCTACGAAAAGTCTCTCATAGCGGACCACCTTTCACTCCCCTCCAAGTTTCAGGTTCCCCTTTTCGCGCAAAGAAGGGGCACCTATAAGATCACATGGCAACAGCCACCCGTCTTTGAAACGTCGCATCCCCAAGCGATAGAGATTTCCCGCTTCAGAGGTTTTGGTGTAGCGATTCCTTTTTATCCCTATCTTATACTCAATATGTAAGAATTTGGCTTCATGATAAATAGGAAACTCTTCTTGACTCCCTTCGAGATATCTTTCGAAGGCTGTGTGCAAGAGATAGAATTTGTTCATGCTTTCGACCTTTTGTTTTCCGACAAAGAAAAGGTACTGATTGCAGTGTAAATCGGTCGGGAACGGAAGAGACTCCTTTAAGGGTATCCTCACGGCCTTTCTCTTATCCAAGGTCACAAGGTCCAAGGGGGCTGGAAGAAATATATAACTGTTATTGGAGTTATAGACAGACACCCCTTTCAGTTTAAAGGAGGCTAGAGAAGAGTCTTATCTCGTCCCGATTTCCTTCGACATCTCCCCTCTACAGAATGCGTCAAACCCGCCGGTCTGAGATATAAGGGCAGTACGAATTGCGCCGTAAAGGGTAGACGGATCAGGCCTCCCCTTTTGAGAAGCAAATCAAGCTTCAGGTCAGATACCGCAATCTCAGCAATGGATGGAAAGTCTGTCTCATGACATCCTTCAAAGACGAGCTCTGGGAAAATTACTGCGCCCGGGCCGTATTCCTCAACAACAACCCGCATACCAGTCCAGATAAGGTAGGATAAAATGAAACTCCCCATCCATAGATCCTGAAGTTTTCGTGCTGAAGGAATGAAGCTTTGAACAGGACCGATACTACACAGGAAAAAGGCTAGGTTGTGCCTTAGGACATTGTTTTCCTTATCAGCCATCGCATTAAAGCAGCATGAAGTAAATCTTTAGATGTTCAAAAAATAGAATGATATGGAATACGTGTATCAGCAGGAATTACAGACCAATATTTTCTATTCTTTGGGCAGTCTTTCTTTATCTGTTCAATATAATTTCGCCAGAGGGATAGAAACTGTCTCTCTGGCTCATCAAAGACAATATTCTCAACTGTTCTTTCAACAACATTTTGTACATCCTCTATGCGGAATTTCTTTAGCTCACTACATTCCAAATCCTTCCGACTGAGAGGATGTTTAATTTCCGGTTCATCTAAGAATCTCACCTGAAGTTCTTTCCTTTTACGACTTCCTTTAGGAAGGAATACCCTTTCCATTCCAGAGGCGATCCAGTCAGCCCCTGTGGACTCTTCCATCCATACATTCAGCCTATTGGCAAGATCTCCAGTTCTTTCCTCATGATTGACACCCTGGATTAGAATGAAGGGTTTATCGATGGGATCATGGAGAAGTGCGGAGAGTTTTTTGAGAAAAATGTCCTCCTTGCTCATTGTAGCAC
>DTYH01000134.1 GCA_012961955.1 Desulfobacterales bacterium
AGGACCTTTGGTTTTTTCCTATGGGAAGGTTAAGCCCTTGAATTTTTAGGATCAAGGAATTTTACACGAGTTTTGGAATACTACCGAACCTCGGCAGTAGGCAAATCCTGAACCGTTCGACGCCACAAAACCCGCTTTTCAGGGTTTAATGAATTGCCCACACATGGATGACAAATACTGCTTTATCCATGGCCAAAGAATAAGCACTAAAACAAATTGCGATCTACGTAACTATATTCAGTGATACTAATCTAACCTAAATCGAACGTAGCAAATTTTGATATCATTATAATCTCAAATTCTTATATCGATCTATTCCTACTAACCAAAAATAACCCGTTGGGTGGCGTAACTAACAGATTCGAAAAAGATCAAAATCTGCGACCCTTCGGGTCTGCCGGTTTGACCAAATCTGCTGTGCTGTCGAATACTTGAATACCCTAGCACGTCCCCCGTGCCATCCCGCTTCCATCTTTGGCAAGCTCGCCAAACCCTCAATACAGGTCTGATTTTCCCTATTGAGTCGGACAAGAATCCGTGTCAAAGCGTAATACGGTCAATGTAGATTGCTATAACGTGGACTTAGAACTTGTCTTAGTTGGCAAGAAACGTGGGGTTTAAGACATAGATAGTAAAACCAAAAACACTGATCAAAAACATGGGAGGTGGAGTCAGGAAGGATGTGTTCGAAGGGCTTCTCTTCTGGCAACGGGAGTGTGAAACGGTGAGGTATGCCCAATGCTTTATCTGCTGAGGATTTTTGAGTTCCAAGTCAACAGGATCGATCGGGTCATTGCTCAAGACATGGAGGAGTATTTTAAAACAAGGATCGCCGTACTATACGATTAAAACCCCCCGTAATGCGAACCGTTCCCATCAATCATGAACCAGTTGTCAAGTGGCCGGTCGCCCCCGACGAAGACGCTATGGCGATTTTGGACAACCATGAAAGCATTACGATCGCTCCGTGTATTTGGCGGAACACGGCTCTACTCAATGATAAAGGTTGTGGTAAACGGTTTAAAACCTGCCTTCTCCTCGGTTCATTCGCGCTCTGCTTCGTGGAAAACGGCATGGGCCGGTACGTCACCAAGGAAGAAGCCAAGGGAGTCGTCAGGCAAAGCGAAGAAGTCGGACTGGTGTGCAGCCCTTCAACTCGCAAAGGGTCGACGGTATGTGCAGCTGCTACGGTAACTGTTGCACCATCTTAACATAGTTGAAAAAGCAGCCAGTTCCGGCTGCGGCTGCACAGAGCAACTACTTTTCAGAGGCGCACGACGAGGTGTGCGATGCATGAGGAATCTGCGTAGAGGGGTGTCAGATGGAGGCCATCGATATTGTGGATGATAAATAAGTAATCAATCGGGATCAACCCATTGGCTGCGGATTGTGCGCTAGGACATGTCCACCAGGTTATCTCAGTCTGGCAAAGAGGTCAGATGACGAGCAGTACCCCCCCCTGAAACCGGACTCGAAACCCACTCTTGTGACCGAATAGAACGAAGCAAAAAATGGTATATAACGTTTCATTTCAAGAAATATTTTATTGTTTGACATGAGTCCCTTCCCTTGTGATTACAATACTTCCCTTTATCCCAAGATCAAGATCTCGTCTGAGAAGTCCTTCCTTGTCTCTCTTTCTCCTTCTTGTAACCACTAGCCTCTTGTTACCTTCTGATCAGGAGATCCTCTCAACCCAAGTTCATGATTAGAAAGGCCGGCCAAGAACTTTACCCCGTTAGAGAAGCCCCGTCCGGTGCCACTTGTCACTGTCTGTATCACTGATGGGTCCGAGCGCACCGATGACCGGCACTGACTACCGATGCTAGCTTTTCTTCCTAGCAATAAGATACTAGCCTCTTTAACTCTTCACTCTCAGCTCTTAGCTCTAATCATCCTTCTCTTACGCTCAGCTCGACGGTTTCGACATGAATAGTTACGAACCGAGTAGTGGTTTTCCCTCTTGGAGAATATTGTCTATATTATTCCTTGTCGATTAATAGGCTATGATGTATTAGAAAAAAAGCCTGTTAATTTCTCAATTATGATGGCAAGGAAGAGGTTTCATGGAATGTCGTCAACGAGAAAACGTTAAAGACTGCTCAAGCACTTACGAGCCCTGCCACCCCAAGGGAGAGACGGATATGACTTCGATGACAGTTGCATATAGCAGGCTCTTCTCGAAGAAATCTTAATGATATACCGCATCTGTTTCGTCTGGTAATAACGATAGAATCACAAAAGGGGATCGTCGGGTTACGTTCCAACTTCGTTCTTTATAACACACCTAGTCAACGTCTTCATCACGGTTTCAAAGTGCGTGTTCAATCACGACCTTCCTGCGAGCGTACCTGTTTACAATGATCAATTTGTCATCGATCCAGGCAAGACTTTCAGAACTGAAGAAACAAGTGATCGTACCGAGGAACTTCATAACCCCTTGCCATAAATAAATCAGGTGTCATAATGTGAATATTCCACGCATGTCCCTTCCATGTGGAGGAGACAGGGCCTCTTCCTGGAACGGTCACTCTCACCGTGCTGATCCCGCTGGGTAAGATGGCGGAACTGGGTCTGGCAGGGCTGGTAAAGGAACAGTATAATTTGTGTATAGGACAGCCAAGCAATCACTGGCAGATACTGGCCGAGTTCAGCAATAATCGCAAGGAGCCAGAACCAACTACCTATGAGAAGGTCAAAAAGATCGAAGTGTTTGGAGGGCTTCTTTGTACTTTTATTGTGTGGTATGAATAAGTTATTATGTCATAAAAACGGAGTCCGACACTGTTAGAAGATACGGAAAGGTCGTTTTTTCACCTCCTCAAAAGCATATTTGGAGGTGCGAAACTTGAGATTACTAAAAGACTGGAGGTGACGAAATGGATGCCAGGGAAATGATTAGGCACCAAAGGAAGGCTTATTATACGGAACTTAGTGAGGCTCCTTCAAAAGGGGTCAAGGTAGCTTATTGCTGTGCCTGGGGCCCAACCGAACCTCTCTACGCTATGGACATTATACCTGCTTTCCCCGAGAACTACGCCGTTGTTGTTTCCGCTAAACGCCAAGTTGTCAGGTTCTTAGAGGAAGCGGAAAGTAGAGGTATAAGCAAGGACACTTGTTCTTATACGAGGGCGGCCTTGGGCATGATGTGGTCAAATGATGGTCCATACGGACCTCTTCCAAAACCAGATTTAGTTATTTCCTATCCTCATTTATGTGACCCCTACAGCAAGTGGTGGGAGATTTACGCTAGAGAATACAACGTGCCCATCTTCCATTTTGATGGCCCTAATCTCCTAAGGGGTACTCACACGAGCCATGAATTAAGATGGGCCATTAAGCAAAATGAGGAAATGTTCAAATTTCTGGAGGAAGTAACTGGTCGCAAATTCGATTACGATAAGTTTAAAGAGGTTATGGCACTGGGCATAAGGGCAAGAGAACTTGCCTGGCAGGTCCAGGAGAACAGGAAACATATCCCCACACCTTCAGGGATCAGGGAAGCCACAAACGATGTCTTCTATCTCACGGTCTTTCTTGGGAGGCAGGAGGCTATTGACTATTTTGCAAAGGAACTTGAAGAATCGAATGACAAGATAGAGAAAGGAATAGGAGCCATACCAGAGGAAAGATATCGCCTCTTTTTCTATAATATCCCCCCCTGGTATTGCTTAGACGAATTTGTCGATCTCTTTAGCAGCAGAGGCGCAGTGTTCGCCATGGACTATTACTGTCCTTTCCTATGGCTTGGCGAATACATGCAAGGGCTGCGTCTTGACCCTGAAAAACCGATTGAAAGTTTAGCCATCTCCCATCTTTACCGTAGCGGGACAGTAGGGGTGCACTTCGAGATAGAGAGGTGTGTGAGGGCTGTCAGAGATTGGCAGTGTGATGGAGCAGTATTCAATTCTTGTCCAGGTTGTCAGGTCCATTCGCGAAATATGTACTTGAAGACGCGCGAATTGGAAAGGCAAACAGGGGCGGTTGTTATGTGTTATGAGGCGTCGCAATCGGATCCAAGAACCTTCAATGAGGCAGAAATAAAAAGGGGAATTGACAGCTTCTTTGAGATTCTAGAAACCAGAAAGGGGAAATAAGATGATCGAAGAAATTATCTCTAAATTTACCAAGTTATATGAAGAGCGTCATACTAACGCTCAAAGGTTAAGGGATCAAGGGGAAAAAATTTGGGGTTACATTTTTGCGTCTGCCCCTGTGGAGATTCTTTCAGCAGCAGGAGTAATACCGGTCCAGCTTACATCCAGCCTCGATGAAGAAGCAAAGGGAAAGGGTAAGGAATACAACCCTTCTTTTTTCTGCAATCCAGCACATGATTGGCTCGGTCAGACTATGTCTGGAACCTATGACTATCTTGAGGGTGTAATTTGCCCTGACTCTTGTACACCAGGTCGCAGTGTAATTGAAGCCATGATCTACGAGGAGAAGCCACGCTTCAGCTTCCCTATCAGCTATCCCTGTAATGCTACTCCACTGACAAAGGAGTTTTATGTTGCTGAACTGGGTGAACTCAAAAAATATCTGGAGAAGATAACCGAATCCGAGGTCTCTGAAGAAAAGCTACGCACTGCCATGAAAGACCATGAAGAGAAACGAGCCATGCTCAGGCAGCTCTACAGACTGAGACAACGGGATGATTTCCCCTTAAAGGGTAGTCAAGTGGCTGAGGTAGTTAAGGCTAGCATGGTTACCCCGGTGCAGGAATACAATAGTCTTTTGAAAGAATTGATTAGTATGATCGAAAATAGGAGTTGGGAGAGGCGAAAAAGCGGAATCCCTGTTATGGTATCTAGTCTTCTTTTGGAAGAAGGCGGCCAGCTAATCTCCCTGGTAGAGGAATTGGGAGGGGATGTGCTGACCGACGATTTCTGTATGGGAGCCCGCTGCTTCATTGAGCTAGAAAGTCCTAATTTAGAGAAGGATCCTTTAGAAGCCTTGGCAGACATGTATCTCGGTAAGGTGCCAATTCCCTACAAAGTGTCCATACAGTATAGGCAGGATCTATTAGTGTCGCAGGCATCCGATTTGAAGCTGAAGGGGGTCATAACCTTGATTCCTCGGTATTGTCAGCCAGTTACCCTTCAACAACCATTCATGGATGATAGATATAAATCTCTAGGATTAAGAAGTTTAGAAGTGGAAGACGGCATAGCTCACGAGGCACTTCGTACCAGAGTTGCTGCTTTCTTGGAATCAATTTCTGAAATACCAGTTTAGGTTACTAAGAGAGTGGGCTGAGGTGATTGTGAAGAGACCTGAGAACAAAAAACCTTTTCAGATTGGAACTACCATGGAGAGCTGCATTGATCACTACTGGAGGCTGAAGCTCGAAACCTGCAAAAAGGCCCTGGAAAAGAACGACTTTGAGGTATTTCTCGCTCAGGACGCAAACCATGCCAAAAAGATCATTCTCGAGGAAATCCTGCCGGGACTCAGTGTAAGAAGTGTCTCTTGGGGGGATTCGATGACCCTGATCTCTACGGACGTTCTGGATATTTTCCGCACCAACCCCGAGGTTCACTTCGTGGAGACCTTTGATGACAGCCTTAGCCGCGAGGAAAGATACGAACGAAGGCGACAGGCACTCTTGGTGGATCTCTTCTTCACCGGAACGAATGCGCTTCCCCTCTCGGGCCAACTCGTCAACCTGGACATGGTGGGCAACCGTGTGGGAGGCATTACCTTCGGACCCAGGCACGTGGTCATCACTGTCGGCAGAAACAAGATCGTCACCGATCTCCAACAAGCCATGGACCGCATCAAACAGTACGCCGCTCCAATAAATGCCCTGCGCCACTCGTTCAAGACCCCGTGTACCGAGACGGGACACTGCACGGATTGCACGAGCCCAGATCGCATTTGCAACGTTTGGACCATAACCGAGAGGTCATTTCCAAAGGGACGGATCAAGATCATTCTTATAAACAAGGATCTCGGGCTGTAATGAGACCTAGATATCCGACCTGGGGGCAGGTCTAGTATGTAGATTCCATGTGGGAGAAGGCCATAAAAAAGGGGGGGATGCGACGTTTCGGATCGTTCTGGTGCAGGCTATCGCGGGCTGGCGGAGAATATGCCTGACGATGGAATGCAGATCTGCATTGTTTACGTTTATCCGCAAGTGGAGTGATGTCCGGCAGAATCTTGCCTTAATCATCTGGGCAGCAGATCTCCAGGCAATACAGCTCTGGAGTGTTGCCACCGAAAATCCTGGTGCAGGCGTCCGCAAAGGCAACTACGTTCAGGCCACGTACAACATGCTCCAAAAAAAGCGGCAAGGGAATAAAATGGGATTTCTTGATTTTTTCACCCCACAAATCAACCGGAGGACCAAGGAAGTTATCTCTCGGATGCGAAAAAACCAGATAGGTAGAATCACTGTCAGCAGCCTACTAAAACCTAAGTTCAAAGAGTAAATATGGAATTGCCTCGTGGTAGTATTACAGCATTTCGCACAGCCTTGTTAGCTGTTTTGATTACTATTGTGTATCTTGCAACAACATAGTCGGATTATCCGATTGTAGAAAATATAAATGACAAAGCGGGTCATATCGTGGCTTTTTGTGTGTTGGCCTTTTTGGCGGATTTTTCGTTTCCTAAGGATAATTTCAGCATTTCAAAAGTTCTCCCTTTCATGGGCTATGGGTTGCTTATAGACAGAGGCCATTCAGTATTTCATTCCTTGCCGAATGTTTTCATTTTACGATTTAGCTGTTGATTCTAGTGGGCTTGTTGTTTATAGAAGTTCTTTATCGGTACTAAAGAATCTTCCTTTACTTAAGTCTCGTTGGAACATCAAGATGAAGGATTGAGGAAAATAGAAATCCTGTGTTAGTAGCAGTACCTATAGAACATCGAGACAAGATAAGAATAATCGGCTTTAGCAAAGAAGTGGACCAAGGAGGAGATACGCGAAAAGATATGCAAAAGGAAGCAACGTAGTTCTTATAGCCCCTGATATCGTAGTACATTCTTCTTATTCTATCTGTGTGAATAAGGCCCTACGATCACTGACGAATATTATGAAAAGACATGAAAAGAAAATGGAGGAACAAGTCGCTGAAGCTGAGCGCCGAACTCGCTGCCCTCCTTTCGCCGCAGGTCACCTTTTACGTTGGGCAAAAGATCAGCATGTTCAACGAATAACGTAATAAATAACATATTTCTTCATGATCAAGGGATTTTCCCTTGGTATACAACTTAGTACGTGTCGCAGTGGCTAAGTTATCCCAATAAAGGGGAGCCCTTTTGAGGGGCGGAGAGGCGGGACTTAAGTACCGGCCTGGGGATGAACAGGTCAAGCACTTGAGGCCGAATTGGGGCAGAT
>DTYH01000135.1 GCA_012961955.1 Desulfobacterales bacterium
ACATTAAAAATTGACATAAATATACTTACTTTAACCATTTGCGTTTCCCCTATCGGGGTTTTGTCTGACAGACCACAAAATATTACCTTTCCATCTGCTGGGGAGACTACTGCCCGATCTAATTGCGGAATCGGGCGCTCTGGGTCCCTGAAAAAGAAACACGTAAAAAGGGTACCAATGAGAGAGAATATACTTAAAAGGATTTGGTCTAGGAAGGCCAGAAATAGCGTAATAATAGCAAAAACTAGTATGAATGGATGACCTTCCTTGGCGATGATAAAAGAGCGTCCTCTCATTTCATTTAATCAATAAGTCGGACCTAGGTATGAATGACAGGCCTCCACCTTGTCGGAGATAGATCAAGTCGAGCACTTTCCTCTACTCAGGCACGTGGAGAGCTTGCTGACACATTTGGTTCGATGAACCCGACGGCCCGCAAGAGGAAAAGAATATTATCTATTTTACATACTTTTTGCAACATACTATACTAATAAGAGATCTTTTGTCAACAAGAGTCAATACTATTTTTCTAATTATCACTATATCTGGATCAGAAGATTAGACAATAGCCTAGAAATAAATGCCTTGACAAAACGGAGGTTTAAAATTAAAGATTATGCAAAATTTATAATCATAACAGGAAGAGAAAAGGGATACTCTATAATATGATGAAGAAGAGATATTTGATGGCCCCCGGTCCAACTCCGGTACCCCCCAATGTGCGATTGGCCATGGCCGAGCCACTGATCCACCATCGTTCTCCACAGTTTTCCAGCGTATTTGCAGAGGTCCAGAACGGTTTGCAATATCTTTTTCAGACACAAAATGAGGTGTTGACTTTTGCTGCGAGCGGCACCGGTGCTATGGATGGGGCTGTGTCCAACCTTTTGTCGGTAGGAGATAAGGTACTGGTAGTTCGGGGCGGCAAATTCGGTGAACGCTGGGCCGAGATATGTGAGGCCTATGGACTAAATGTTGAGAATATCGATCTGACCTGGGGAGAAGCAGTCGACCCGGATGCCATTGCAGAAAAGCTGTCTACGAAACCCGATATTCGAGCCATATTTGTTCAGGCCCATGAAACCTCTACTGGAGTAAAGCATGATGTCAAGAAGATCGGCCAAATAGTAAAAGATTTTGAGGACACCATTCTAATAGTAGATGCGATATCTGCCCTTGGGGTTTTTGACGTTAAGACAGACGACTGGCATCTGGACGTAGTCGTTTCAGGTTCTCAAAAGGGGTTGATGCTTCCCCCAGGGCTTGCCTTTGTCAGCATCAGTCCAAAGGCGTGGGAGTTTGCGGACAGGTCTGACCTTCCCAAATACTATTTTAATTTTTTGAAAGAGAGAAAATCATTGGTGAAGAATCAGACCGCTTTTACCTCCCCTGTTTCCCTTGTCATGGGTCTCCGGGAAGTATTGAAGATGATTAAAGCAGAGGGTCTTGACTTCTATTTTTTTCGTCATAGATTACTGGCGAAGGCGACAAGGGCCGCGGCAAAGGCCATGGGTCTGGATACGTTTGCAAAAGTCCCGTCAGAAGGGGTTACTGTGTTTAGAGCCCCGGACGGGATAGATGCCCAGGAGGTAGTAAGGATTGTACGTGAAAAATATGGTATTACAATAGCGGGTGGGCAGGCCAGGCTCAAAGGCAAGATTTTCAGGATTGCACATATGGGTTATATTGGTCCTTTTGATATCATCCTGACGGTATCGGCCGTGGAGATGGCCTTAAAAGAACTTGGTCATGCATTGGAATTGGGTGCTGGCGTGAAGGCAGTGCAGGAAGTAGTCCTTAAAGAGTGGAAGGAATTATGATGAAGGTATTGATAAGCGATAGTTTAGAAGATGTCGGGATAAGGATGCTTAAGGAGGCAGACGGAATCCAAGTCGATGTGAGGGTTGGAGTCGATTATGAAGAATTGAAGGCCATTATAAAAGACTATGATGCTCTGATAATCCGGAGTTCCACAAAAGTAACCGATGAAGTTTTAGAGGCTGCTACGCGTTTGAAGGTCATAGGAAGAGCTGGGATCGGATTGGACAATGTGGACATCCCCTCTGCTACCAAACGGGGTGTTGTGGTCATGAATACCCCAGGGGGGAATGTAATAACAACGGCCGAGCACACCATCTCAATGATGCTTGCCCTTTCACGCAATATACCTCAGGGCACCGCTTCCTTGAAGGCAGGCCGATGGGAAAAGAAGAGATTACAGGGAAAAGAGGTGTTTAACAAGACGCTTGGCATAATCGGTTTTGGTCGTATAGGAAGCGTTGTGGCAGATCGCGCACGAGCCCTGAAGATGCAGGTGATTGTTTACGATCCGTATGTCTCACGGGAGGTGATCGAAAAGGCAGGGTTTGAGGTTGTCTCGATAGAAGAACTTTACCGGCGTGCTGACTACATAACTGTACATGTACCAAAGCTTAAGAATACGCTCAACCTGATTAATAAAGAGGCGTTCGCGAAGATGAAACAGGGTGTTATGATCATAAACTGCGCCAGGGGAGGCATCGTAAACGAACAGGATTTGCTTGAGGCCCTAAAGACAGGAAAGGTAGCCGGAGCTGCACTGGATGTCTTTGAGAAAGAACCCCCGGGACCTTCTCCCCTTTTAGAGCTGGAAAATGTAATCGCCACTCCCCATCTTGGTGCTGCCACCAAAGAGGCGCAGACAAACGTCTCGATTGCTGTTGCAGAACAGATTATCGATTATCTCATAAAGGGAACTATCCGGAATGCAGTTAATGCGCCCTCTGTTACGGGAGAGCTTTTGATCCGATTACGTCCTTACCTCACCCTGGCTGAGCGGATGGGGTTACTCCAGGCACAGCTAGCAAAAGGCGCGATCGATAGTGTTACTATTGAGTACCTGGGTGATTTTTCTAACCTCGACTTTTCCCCTATTACTACGTCGGCATTAAAAGGGTTGCTTTCTCCTATCTTGAAGGACGATGTGAATTTTGTTAATGCTCGGGTGATGGCAAAAGAAAGGGGCATCAAGGTAACAGAATCGAAAAGCACGGATTCCGAGGACTTCATCAATATGATTCCCCTCCAGGTCATGACCCGCCATGAGACTAATATCGTTTCCGGAACCATATTTGGGAAGCATGAACCGAGGGTTGTCCGCATAAACAACTTCCGGTTGGAGATGATCCCTGAAGGGCATTTGCTCCTTATCCACAACGTGGACAGGCCAGGCGCCATTGGGAGTATTGGCACTGTTTTGGGAAATCATAATATCAATATTGCCCGTATGCATGTTGGTCAGGAAAAGGATGGTGGGCACAACATAATATTACTCGATATAGATACCCCAGTATCGGCTGAAATCATAGAGGAATTGAGAGCTCTTCCTGTGGTTAACTCAGTGATGCCATTGGAGTTATAAGGTCGGATCGTGTTATTCATGTGGTTGAGTAGATAAGCACGGATTGTGACCATTTGGCTATTTAATCGTTTGTAATTATTTGACAAGCCTTATAGAGGAGACTATGATGGAAGAGAAAAAGAAGGGGTTTTCGGTAAAGGACAGGCGTATATTCTCCCGGGAAACTGAAGAGGTCAAGGAGGGGAGGGATAGAGGGGAAAGCGCTAAAAAGGTATCAGGAGAGGATAAAAGAGAAGATGCTAAGGTGGGCAGGGAAGAGAGAAGCGGGATACCAGAAAGTGAGAACCAGCTACCAGAAGTAAACTTTGCAACATTTGTCTTGTCCCTTAGTTCTTCTGCCCTCATGCACTTTGGGGAAATACCAGACCAGACCACCGGGAAGAAGGCCAAGAACCTTGCATTGGCCAAGCACACTATTGATCTTCTCGGAATGCTCGAGGAGAAGACTAAAGGTAATCTAACAGAAGATGAAGACAAGTTGCTAAAGAACATATTGTATGATCTCAGGATGAGATATGTTCGGGAAAAGGGATAGTTGCGGATGATCAAAAACGTGTATTAGTTTAGCTTTGGGGTTCGGGCCTATACCCCCTTTAAGTCTCGAATTCAAAAATGAGCGATTTTCTCGATGAGAAAGACCGCCTGTGTATATGCAGCGAGCCGCAGACGAAAATGGGTGGCTTCCGGCTCATATAGGCCCTATCGCGGAGGGAGAAGAGGGCTCATCGGAAAAGGAGCCATTTGTGAATGGAAGGTAGCGTCAAAAGCGAGAGAATAGAAAGGAACCTGTTATGGAAATGAGAAATATCCGTTCCATTAATAAGAGAATCCTGTTAGCCGCTGGGTTACTGGTTGCGATTTCGATTGCCATAGGATTTTTCTTGGCTACCGGCTTCAACGTAACCAAAGAGACTGTGGCGTACACGGTTCCCCCCACGCGGGACGTGATGGTTCCGGTGAATTTTACTGAAGTGGCCAAGAGAGTGAGTCCGGCGGTTGTAAATATAAGGACTGTGAAGATCGTAAAGGGAGGTGGGCGTGTATTCAGGCATTTTCAGAGTCCCTTTGGTAAAGACGATCCATTCAAGGACTTTTTCGAACGGTTTTTCGGGGATATACCATGGCATGACTTCAAACAACGCAGCCTGGGATCCGGATTTATTATTGATAAGAGCGGCTTTATTGTAACGAATGATCACGTAATTGAACGCGCTGACAAGATTACAGTGAAGCTGACCAACGGAAGGGAGTTTGATGCTGAGATAATTGGAAGGGACCAAAAGACCGACATAGCTTTAATCAAGATAAAATCGAGAAATGATCTTCCTACCGTAAGAATGGGTGATTCAGATGCTCTACAGGTAGGAGAATGGGTCATTGCGATTGGCAGCCCATTCGGTCTGGAACACACTGTAACGGCCGGGATAGTAAGCGCTAAAGGTCGGGTGATAGGATCTGGGCCGTATGATGACTTCATTCAAACAGACGCCTCCATTAACCCGGGAAACAGTGGCGGGCCGCTAGTCAACATGAAAGGAGAGGTAGTGGGAATCAATACAGCCATCATCGCCGGGGGACAGGGGATAGGGTTTGCCATTCCAACCAATCTGGCGCAGAGTATAATTAGTCAGCTTAAGGATGAGGGCGAGGTTGTTCGTGGCTGGATTGGCGTGACCATCCAGGATTTGAGCCAGGATCTGGCCGAATATTATGGTGTTGAAGATAGAAAGGGGGCCCTTGTAGGCGAGGTCTTTAAAGGCGATCCGGCTGACAAGGCTGGTATCAGACCAAAGGATGTAATCATAGAGGTAAACGGAAAGAAGGTTAAAGACAGCAGAGACCTTTCCCGCAGAATTGCAGAGCAGGCTGTAGGGAATACTGTTTCTATCAAGATTCTTAGAGATGGAAGGGTAAAAACGGTAAAGGTAAAGATTGCCAAACGTCCTGAAAGGGTGGAACGATATGCAAAAAGAGGGCGTGGCGAAGATATGGGTCTGGGAATGAGTGTTTCTGAGTTGACCCCAGAGATCGCTAATAAGTTTGGCGTTTCAGAGACCGAAGGCGTAATTGTAACTCGCGTGGAACCGGAGGGCCAGGCAGACACGGCTGGTGTCCAAAAAGGGGATATAATTAAAGAGATTAACCGGAAACCCGTCCGAACCCTTGAGGACTACCGCATGGGTTTGGAAAAAATAAAGAAAGGGGATAGTGTTAATCTCCTGATTAAGAGACGCGGAGTCTATTTGGTGATTAAGATTATCAAGTAACCTGAATGAATGTCCTGACGATAGAATCACCGGCCAAGATCAACCTCTTTTTGAAGGTTGTCGGCAAGAGAGGTGATGGATACCATGAATTGATAACTCTCCTTTGTCGGATTACCCTTTTTGACAGGGTCATACTATCGTTTGACACTCCTTTCTTTTCTGTTCGATGTTCCCACCCCGCAGTGCCGCAGAATGAAGCCAATATTGCGTACAAGGCAGCCCGGCTTTTTCAAGAAGTATACCCACGTTTGAGCGGAGTGGAAATTACGATCGAGAAAGAAATCCCGGTAGCAGCAGGACTCGGTGGTGGAAGTAGTAACGCTGCCTCTGTCTTGATGGGCCTAAATTCACATTTTGGTTCCCCATTGACCGGGTCCGAACTCTTAGGGATTGCCAGAAAGATCGGGGCTGACGTTCCTTTCTTTATCTTTAAGAAGCCAGTGATAGCGACAGGTATTGGGGATCAATTTCAGTATCTTCCGTACCTTTTTCCCTATCGTGTGGTGGTGGTTTGTCCCGATTTTGAGGTGCCTACTGCACTTGTGTATAAAAAACTAAAATTGGGATTGACAAAGTGTGAAAAAAATTTTAATTTAGAAAGCTTAAAAAAAAGCAAATTATCTCTTGATAAGCTTTTGCACAATGATCTAGAGAAGGTAACCATCGAGTGCTATCCAGAGATAGCGATTATAAAGGAGAAACTCGTTGATCTTGGCGCAAACGGTACCCTCATGTCGGGGAGCGGGCCGTCAGTCTTCGGGCTTTTCAGGAGCGACGAATCGGCAAAAAGGGCATACAGATCACTTATTGACGATGGGAGATGGCGTAGCTTCCTCACTCAACTAATTTTGAAATAGAGATCTGTTGGGGTGTCGTCAAGTGGCAAGACACAGGATTTTGGTTCCTGCATTCGGAGGTTCGAATCCTCCCACCCCAGCCATGCGGTTATACAGATTCAAAAAACTGTGTCGTTGGTAAGATTTCAGCTCCCTGAGAAAAGTTGTAATCGGTACGGAAGTGACAGTAACGGAGACTGACCGATTACGACGTTATCAGTCAATTTTTTCAAAACGCTAAATCGTTACTTTCGTATTTGGAAGATACGGGTTATGAGCGAACTGATAGTCTTTTCGGGCAATTCTAATCGACCCCTTGCAGAGGAAGTATGTCAATATCTAAACATAGACCTGGGCAGAGCACAGGTGAAGACCTTCAGTGATGGGGAGATTCAGATAGAGATTGAAGAGAACGTCAGGGGTAGGGAGATATTTATTATTCAGTCAACCTGTGCACCGGTAAATGATAATCTCGTGGAGCTGCTGTTGATGCTCGATGCGTGTAAGCGCTCCTCTGCAAGGCGGATTACGGCCGTGATCCCATACTATGGCTATGCGAGGCAGGACAAGAAGGTGGCTCCGCGAGTACCTATAAGCGCCAAACTGGTAGCGGACATGATTACCATAGCGGGTGCCGGCCGAATAATTACTATGGATTTGCACGCTGGACAGATTCAGGGTTTTTTCGATATCCCTGTGGACAACCTGTTCGCGGCTCCGGTACTTTTGGCTTATATAAAGGAGAATTTCCAGAATGAGAACGACATAGTGATTGTTTCGCCTGACGCAGGCGGGGTGGAACGAGCACGAGCATTTGCCAAACGACTCCATGCACAGCTTGCCATAATTGACAAGCGGAGAGAGGCGCCGAACAGGGCAAGGGCAATGAATGTCGTTGGTAATGTAGGTGGCAAGAAGGCTATCATCTTGGATGATATAGTGGACACGGCAGGCACTTTAACACAAGCTGCCGAGGCACTCATCGAACACGGAGCAACTCAGGTGCACGCTTGCTGTGCACATCCTGTCCTTTCCGGTCCGGCCATAGATAGAATCAACGATTCAATGATCGAGACACTGGTAGTTACCAATAGTATACCATTGAATGATAGGGCTAAGAGATGCGAGAAGATTAGAGTTTTGTCCGTCAACGAGCTTTTAGGCGAGGCTATTTTGCGCAGCCACAAGGGGGATTCTGTTAGTTCACTATTTGTGTAGGGGAAGCGACACATAAGGAGGATCTACGTGAAGATATTTGAACTCAAATCAACGGTTCGAGAGAGATTTGGCAAAGGTGCGGCGCGCGCACTACGACGGCGTGGTATGATTCCAGCGATCCTATACGGACCAAAAACCCAGCCTGTTCCGCTATCAGTTTCCCCTTTTGACCTGGAAAAGGCCTTCAAAGAGAGTGGAACAAAAAGGGTTGTTTTCAACATAGTGATCGAGAATGGGAATAAAGAGAATAGGACCGCCATCGTTAAGGATATCCAGACAGATATCTTTAACAGGGAGTTTCTCCATGTAGATTTTTATGAAATATCACTGCAGGAAAAGATACAGGTGGACGTCCCAGTGGTGGCCGTAGGAGAGCCCAAAGGTTTTGAGAAGGATGGCACCTTGGAGATCGTCCGTAAAGAGCTAAAGGTATCATCTCTTCCCTTGGATCTTCCCGACTTCATTGA
>DTYH01000136.1 GCA_012961955.1 Desulfobacterales bacterium
AGAAGCGCTCTATCTTGTGCAAGGGGTGGCTACCTCGACGACCTGGAATTCTTCTGAAAATTCAGGAGCAGAATCTTGAGCGGTGGCAAGCCAAACTTGGAGCGGAAGACAGCCCGCGGCTTTTCATCGATATGGCACGGGAGTTAGTGTTACAGTATGCCACGCCTTGTGCGTTGTCATCGAGCGTAAACGGTGAACTCTGTGGAGACAAGCGACTTTTGAAAGAAGCGATGAAACTGTACCGAACCGGCGTGGCACGATTTCCCCGATCGCTTGTTTTATATTTTAACTTCATTCGGACAGCACTCCATTTTGGACGACCGAAAGACGTAGCGGATGCCCTTCAATTAGCAGAGTATGTGGTCGGTACGCCGGTGTCAGGATGGGACATAGATATTATGGAAGACGTCTTTCCGTGGGACTTTTGCAGTAACTTCTTTAACTACCGGAAATACTTTGACTTAATTACTGAACATCTTATGGATGCGACGGAAATCCAATCGGCTCTTACCAATCTGATTTTGGCATCTCTTCATTACTATTTAGGACGCTACACGAAAAGCATCGATCATCTCAAGCAGGCAGTATCTCTTGATCCGGATTTTCCATTTTACCAACTGTGGTATGCTAAATGCTTACTTGAAAGGCAGAGGCCTGGAGATGTTGACAAGGCTATCTCGCTGCTGATGAAGATGGCCGAAAATTCCATTCTTCTTGTTGAAGCATATTACCTTCTTAGGCACCTTCAAACTCAGGGTCTGTTTACAAGCTTGCGACTCAAAGAGATTAGTCAGGTTGTAGGCCGAGCCGAGCAGCAATTCATATTCTTAGAAGATCCGGGATTAGAGGTTTTACAACCAGTTTTTGATGCTTCGAGAGACGCCCATTTAGTGCACGTTGATCCTGGGGTGAGAGTACACAAGCGTTTAGAAACCCACACTCCTCCTAAGGTCTCAGTGATTTTGGTAAACTGGCCATGTAGCCAAGGACTGCATGCCCTTGATTCGCTGTCCAGCCAAACCATCCCTAGGGACCAGTATGAACTTATCTGGGTAGAACTGTACAGCCACGTGACACCAGAGGCAATGGAGAAAGCTGATGTCGTGCTTTCGTGTGGGCAAGAGGGATTATACAACAAGCACGCGGGTTATAATGCGGGTCTACTGTACGCGAAAGGGCAGATCGTTACAATATGCGGCTGCGATGCCGTATTTCCTTCTGATTTGTTGGATTCTGTCATAGAATCATTCAATTTGAACTCCTCGGACGAGCCCGCCTCGATCGTCCTGTTTCATGGTGGGCAGGAAGGGCATTTCCACCATCGTAAGATGATGTCGGGATTGAGAAAAATTCAAAAACATTCGGACAGAGTCGCATGGTCGAATATCAAGATGTGTATGTCCGTTCGAAGATTAGATGCTATTCGCTTCGGAGGATTCGATGAACACCGTATTTTCAGGGGGTATTTTGGTGGACCCTATGAACTCGGCTGGCGACTTCTGAATGCGGGCCTCCCTGAGATATGGGATGATAAAAGGTTGATCTCATGTGGCTCTATACCCCGGGATAAATCCTTTACCCTGGATGAGTCATTCTCATGGAAGTTGTGGCACGAAATTGCCTATACCGAAGTGAGAAATCTAAAAACATTCTATCGATCCTTCACTGGGAAGGTCCTCCCTCTTCAAGAAAATAAGCATATACACGTGCTTAGAATGTCGCTTCTCCTGAAGAGGGAAAGATTAAAGTTGCACCTTTTGACCATATTGGAATCTACAGTGGTTCGGGCTATTAAAATGTTAGCACGCTTTCGGATTTATAGCGTCGCCAGATCATTGTACCATTCGTTAAGGAACAAAAAATGACAATGGGACAATGTTTTGCTATAGTAGGACTACGCATGTTGTGTTGTAGTTGTGATACAGTGTCTTGTTATAAATCTATGCTGCTATTGGTTCGTCTCGGACTTTTTTTCCGCTCTCAAGCGGAAAAAAATAAGGGTCCGCCCTGAAACTTACAAGTAGCTATACGGAAACATGTTTTCAGAGAGCTAAAAATGTGACGATCCGACTTGTTGGAACTTCTTTACATAACATTTCGCCTTGGAGGCCGACATGAGACTAAAAAACACAGAGGAATTAAAGAAAAAGGCTACACAGATTCGCCAGTCCGTATTGGATATGTGCTACAAGGCCGGCACCGGGCACGTGACATCGGCTTTTTCATGTGTGGAGATACTGGTTGCTCTCTATTATGGCGGGATTCTCAGGTATGATCCTAAAAATCCAGACTGGGATGACCGGGACAGGTTTGTTATGAGCAAGGGGCAGGCAAGTGTTCTCTTATATCCTATACTTGCCGACGTAGGCTATTTCCCTAGGGAGGAGCTCGACAGATTCTGTCAAGCCGACGGAAAATTTGGTGTACACCTCCAGCACGATGTTCCGGGAGTGGAGATAACATCAGGCTCTTTGGGACACGGGTTGGGTATAGCTACAGGAATGGCTTTGGCCGCGAAAATGGATCGAAAGCTAAATATGGTCTTCGCCCTTCTTGGAGACGGTGAATGCTATGAGGGGTCCGTCTGGGAAGCAGCCATGTTTGCCAGCCATAATCGACTTAACAATCTCGTTGCCATCATAGACAGGAATTATCTCTGTGTAACGAATTTCACAGAAAATATGTTGGGATTGGAACCCCTGGAAAGGAAGTGGAGTTCCTTCGGATGGAACACGAAGACCATCGATGGTCATTCATTCAATGAGATATTCCAGGCGCTTGATCGTATACGTTCCAGGAAATCAGCCAAGCCGAACGTGATTATCGCAGACACGGTCAAAGGGCAAGGGGTATCGTTCATGTGCTATGAACCCCTGTGGCATGGGATACCTCCCAATGGTAACCACTATCTTTGCGCGAAAGATGAATTGAGATAGGGAGGGAGGTCCATGAGTGGTCAATCACAAAGGGATGCTTTCTGGGACCGCGTTTATGAGCTTGCTAAGGAAAACAAGGACATTGTGGTGGTTATCGCCGACATGGGCGCCCCTGCCCTGGATAAGTTCCGGACCGACCTATCGGCTCAATACATCGATGTGGGAATTGCCGAGCAGCAGGCCATTGCGCTATCTGCTGGACTAGCCCTTAGCGGAAAGAAGGTGTTTGCGTATGCGATTGCTCCTTTTATTACACTTCGCTGTTATGAACATACCCGAGTCAACCTGGCTTCCATGAATATTCCTGTCACCCTTGTCGGTGTAGGCGCAGGTGTAAGCTATGATGATTCCGGTCCTACCCATCATGCTGTTGATGATCTTTCTGTCCTTCGGATCCTGCCCAATTTAAGGATATACAACATGACGGATTCCGTTATGGCGAAGGCATTCGCCGATATCTCCTGTGGCCTGAGCTGGCCCAACTACATCCGTATGGATCGGAAAACTCTACCGAGTATCTATAAAGATGGAACAGACTTCTCGCTCGGCATAACGGTATTGTTCCCCGCAAAAGAACTTTTTCTCGTGGCAACGGGCAACATGGTTCATCGGGCACTCGATGTCCGAAACGAATTGGAGAAAAAGGGAATTGATGCGGGCGTTATTGATGTATACACCTTTCCCATTAATGGAGATGCGTTCGTAGAAACGGTGAGGGATGTGAAACAGGTCGTTACCCTTGAAGAACACAGCTTGGCCGGTGGCCTTGGAAGTGCTGTTTGCGAAGTGTTGGCTGACTACAGGATCTTAAAACCGGTCAAGCGGCTCGGTATGGATCTTAGCAGAGGGTACTGTTACAAGTACGGCGGCAGGGAGAATATTCAGTCCTTGTATGGTCTAGACACAGAGGGTGTCGTGGAGACAGTTCTGTCTTTAGAGTTTTAAATTCCTATTATCAGTAGTGGCAATATTAACGCATCAACTCTAAAAAAGAGCAGATTCGGAGGTCACGAAATCACGGTTACAGGGGTTGAATTATGACAACTAAAAAACGGATGGATCTTGTACTGGTTAATCCCGGCAACAGAAACCAGGTTTATCAGAAACTGGCTTCCGAATTTTCAGCGATCGAACCCCCCATCTGGGCAGGGCTGATTGCCACATATATTCGAAATCACGGATACGATGTCACAATTTTGGATGCAAACGCGGAAGGACTTGGGCCTGTTGAGGTGGCGAAGGGGGTCGTGGAAATCGATCCCGTTCTCACTGCTGTTGTGGTTTACGGCCAAAACCCATCCGCCTCAACAATGGTCATGCCTGCTGCTAGCTCTATCTGCAAAGAGATAAAACAGACGGCTCCCGACCTGAAAGTTCTTTTGGTCGGTGGGCATGTGGCAGCACTTCCCCATAGGACACTACGCGAAGAATCAGCAGATTTTGTTTGTGACGGTGAAGGTCCCTATACTATCATGCAACTGCTTCAAGCTTTAAATTCCCGGCATCCCCGCTTTGACAAGATACAAGGTCTTCTGTATCGAGAGGGTGACACTATCGTACAGAACCCGCCAGCACCTCTTGTCAAAGATCTAGACCGGGAAATGTCGAGTGTTGCGTGGGATTTGTTGCCAATGGAGAAATACAGGGCTCACAACTGGCACTGTTTTACACATATCGATGAGCGTCAACCGTATGCATCACTTTACACCTCCCTTGG
>DTYH01000137.1 GCA_012961955.1 Desulfobacterales bacterium
AAGGCTGTGTAATGAGGTGATGACGCGTGGTAAGTTCCCATTTGCTCATATTGATATCATGTGTATTTCGGATGGAAAAAGCTATCTCTGTGAGATTAGTCTGAACGGGGGTTTGGAAGGGGCACAGATTAGGCGGGAGCAACTAAATAGGATTAAAAACGATCTTCTCAAGCAAAAGGTGGAGGAGATAACAAGGTTTAGAAAAGAGGCACGCTAATGACAAACGAAATAATCACAGTGTCTGAGACAAGGAAGAATCTGTTAAAGATCATCAAGGAACTGGAACAGGTTGAAACCCGCTACATCATTACCAGAGGGGGCAAACCCTCGGCAGTTCTTATGAGTTTCGATGAATACTTCAGGTTAATTGCCACCCTTGACATACTCTGCGAACAGGATCTAGTGAAAGGGATTTCCGACGGCTTAAAGGATTTAGAGGCAGGGCGTGTCTTTTCGTTTGAGGACGTGTTTGGAGAACCTTTTTAACAACTTCTCGGTCCTTTCGTCAGATAATTTTTCATTATTACCGCTTGCTTTCTCCCCACTTCTCTGATACCAAAAACAAATTACCTTCAAGGAGGTCATATATCCATACATGCAGGTAAATTCAAGTCCGCGCTCCTTGTCAAGGCGTGTCTGGCATTTTTTCGCTTCCATAAAACTCACTCTCGTTCTTCTGATCGTCCTGGCCATCACCTCAATAATCGGGACCGTGATTCCCCAGAACAAGGCTCCGTTTCAATACGTGCAAAATTACGGAAAGGACCTGTTCAGGCTTTTTGAGCTCCTGGACCTGTTTGATATCTACCATTCCTGGTGGTTTCGTCTACTAATACTCTTACTTGCCACAAACTTGATTGTTTGTTCCCTCAATCGGTTTAAGGCTACCTGGAAGATCGTTGCCAAGCGAGATTTTCGTGTCAGTAAGGCCCGCCTTGAGCACATTAAGGATAGGACAGTGTTCGCGGTTGATTCACCCCCTGATACCCTTTACAGGCTTTATAGTGGTATAATTGCAAAACACTTTCCTCACTACCATAAAGAGCGGACAGAAACAGGTATTCTTATCCTTGGAGATCGTGGTCGATGGACTCGTTTAGGGGTATATCTGGTACATCTGAGTGTGATTATTCTCTTTGTAGGTGCTCTGATCGGGTCTCTGTTTGGATTTAGCGGGTATGTAACGATCCCTGAAGGTGGACATGTGGACCATATCCGGCTGGAAAAGACCGGGAAGATAAAACCCCTGGGTTTTACTGTTAGGTGCGACGATTTTCATGTGAGCTTCTATCCCTCAGGCATCCCGAAGGAGTATAGGTCGCACATTAGTATTATTGAAGATGGTCGTGAGATGGTAAGGCGATATGTGGTGGTAAACGATCCTCTCACGTACAGGGGTATTAAGTTTTATCAATCTAGCTATGGGCTTATCTCTCCGGATCGGGCCGTGGTTTCCATCTTTGATACCCGGACGCAGAAAAGGACACACGTTGAGGTACCCCTGAACCAGTCAATAGACCTTCCAGGGGGTGAAGGCCGTTTCAAATTGATTCGGTTTGTATCAGACATTCATAAGATGGGGCCTGCTTTCTTAGTCAAACGTATAGGAAGGGAAGGAAGTGAAGAAAGCTTCTGGATACTTGCCAGGTTTCCGCGATTTGATCGTATGCGAGGTGGCCGGTTCATGTTCTCGATAGAAAATTATCCAAAAAAATACTATACTGGATTACAGGTAAATAAGGATCCCGGAGTCTATATTGTCTATTCCGGGTTTGTCCTTATGCTGACTGGTTTTATAATTACCTTTTTCATGTCCCATCGGCAGATTTTTGTACAGATCGAGAAGGAAGATAACGGAAGTAGGGTAATTCTTGGGGGAACAGCCAATAAGAATAAATTGGCCTTTGATGAAAGGATTGAAAAGATGGTGTCAAAGATGAAAGAACTGGCTCCCCAGGGGAAATAAAGTACAAAAGGCTGACAACAGACTGTTCCCCAGACAGGGAGTCTATTGGAAACCTTTCTAAGGTTTTGGTAACGCTCTGGGTCAAGCCTAAAGGCAAGCGTGTCTGGGAACTACGGAATCACCATAACGAGGTCTTTTTATGAATATGAATAGTTCTTATATGCTGTCCATTGTGATGTTTGTCTATTTAGTTTCAACTTCTTTTTATGTTGCCACTTGGGTCTACAAAAGAACGACGTTTGGTATGGTGGCCAGGATAATAACCATCACTGGTTTTGCGTGCCACAGTATTGGAATGATAATGAGATGGGTGGAATCGTATCAGATGGGGATAGGTCATGCTCCACTGTCCAACTTGTACGAATCCCTTGTATTCTTTTCCTGGACGATCATCTTAATTTACCTGATTATCGAGTTTAGGTATAAGAACCAGATAGTCGGAGCCTTTGTTACCCCCTTTGCCTTTCTCGCTATGGCATATGCGTCCCTTTCTCCCAATATCGAAACCCGCATTCAGCCCTTGGTACCGGCGTTAAGAAGCAACTGGCTTATTGCCCATGTAACTACTTGTTTTCTCGGCTATGCATCATTTGCTATCGCGTGTGGCCTTGGAATTATCTATTTGATGAAGAGCAATAACCCAGAAGGAAGGAGCAATCTCATAACCGGCCTCCCCAGAACCAAGATACTGGACATCATGATGTACAATACAGTAGTGTTCGGCTTTCTTTTCCTTACCGCGGGGATTATTACAGGGGCAGTATGGGCCAACTCTGCCTGGGGGAGTTATTGGTCCTGGGACCCAAAGGAGACCTGGTCACTGATAACTTGGCTTGTCTACGCCGTGCTTATTCATGCAAGGATGGTCAGGGGCTGGGAGGGAACGCGGATCGCCTATCTTTCCATAATGGGTTTTGTAGCCGTCCTCTTTACATATTTCGGAGTCAATTATATTCCAGGCCTTCACAGCTATGGCCAATAACCTTCTTACGAAAATTACGTTCCGTTCCTCATGGATCTTTGGTTGAGACTCTAAACTGATTAGACGTGACTGTTCACGGGGTGAAGTTTTTCTTGAAACGACTTGGCGTAAGCCTTCAGTTTTTCCTTGAGTTGAGAGTGGGGGCCTCAGCCGCCGGGGGTGTAAGCCCCGTTAGAAGGTCAAACCCCCTCTAATCTTAAATTGCGTACTATTCAGCTTATACGACGTAAAGGTGCATGGTCGGAGATTGATTACGATTTTCTAACGCCGTAAGAATAGCTTCACCCCGTGAACAGTTACGATTGGATTCCGAGCAGTTAGATGCCCGCCTTGACTGTCGATTTTCCAGTATACACTATCGATAGAAGAGCAGAGGCGGTCTACTTGTTAGGTTTTTACATCCTTGGGAAGATCAAACCCGACGTTTCTCAATATATCCACAGGTGATACAGGTTCTGCTTCGTGTAAATGAATAAAATTCTCTCTGAACACCTTTCTTTGGGTTTCTTCGCTCCAGCCAAACCCCTTAAGCTGTTCAAAACTCCTAAACCAGTCTTTCATGCCTACAAAGGGATAGTCCGTCCCGAAAAGTATCTTTCCCTGATAGAATGGCGTATTGGCGGATATAATCAGGCTTTGCCGATATATTCTGGGAGATGCACCTGAAATATCTATATAGACATTGGGATGTCTGAAGGCAAGAGACATAGCCTGTTCATGCTATCCACCAACACCGAAATGGAGAAGAACCAGCTTCAACGTGGGGAAATCTACAGCTACATCGTCATAATAAATAGGCGTCATGTACTTGATCTTTGTAAAATACATCCCCGTTGTTCCACAGTGGCTCTGTACAGGAACATTCAGTTCTACACACTTTTCATAGATGGGATAAAACAGCTTTTCGTCATTGGGATATGTACTCACGGCACCAGGATGGAATTTCATTCCTTTCAGTTTTAGTTCCTTAATACACCTTTCAGTCTCTTCCACTGCATCTTCCCTTCTGGGGTCTACTGAACCGTATCCTATTAATCTATCAGGGTATTGCGAGACTAGTTTTGCAATTTCATCATTGGTATAAATCGACTTCCTGTATGCCCAGTGATCGGATTTTGAGGTGTCCAAGCACACGATTAGCGCTTTTTCTACATTTGCTTTATCCATGTCTTCTATCATATCCTCAATACCCTTTGGTATGAGATCTTCTCTAAACCTAAAGTGTTTGGCGGTTATATAAAGAGCGGGGTTCCTATCGAACTCTTCTCTGAACAAAGGGTGGGCATGATTATCTATGGCCGGTACAGGTGAGGACTGAGCACCTTCTTTCTGAATCCTTTCAACCTCCTTTTCGCACTCATCGATCTTTCTCTCATCTTGAGTCTCTTTCAATAGTTTCAGTGCCTGCTTGAATATTCTTTCTGCATCCAAGTAATACTTTGCGTCCAATGCACGCCTTGCCTCCTCATAAAGTCACTCCACCTTTTCCTGTAACTCGTTCTTTGTATCTTCTACCATCTCTAAAACCTCCTTCTTTTCAGTGTTATTTAGGGGTTATCAGTTATCTTAGTAGTTTCTGAATAAGTCAAGGGGGGGCCTTTTTTATGATCTAATCTGTACAAACTGGAAGCTCCAAAGGTCCCTAAAGCTAAAGTGGCCTAAAGTCGATGAATTCTACAATTTTAGAATTGACTAGCATCCTTAACTTTAGGCACTGTAGCTTAATTCAAACTTTACCCCGTCAGAAAGGCCCTGCCCGGAAGCAGAGGGGGTCAAAGTCGGTATGTACCTCCTTTTTAACGCGGAGTTTAATCTCCCCTGTAGAATTCTAACGGGGTTTGCAAAACTTATTGAGCAGTAATGAATTATCCTTTAAAAACACCTGAAGTTATTGAGAACTCACTTACAAAACTCTGTAGCCTTAAAACCTAGAGATTCAATCCCCTTTGCAAAACCTGTTGGTTTTTCTAGCGGTATTCTTGTACCATCTTAACCACTTCAAACTGATTATACTTACGTTTGCGACCATTATTCAACGTGTAAAGGACAAAACTAACTACAATTTTCCGTCACCTCTGCGCACAAGCTCGTGACGCTTTAACCTTGTCGTAACGCTCGATCCGATTTATGACCCCGACACGTCTTTTTTCCCCTAGATGGGCGAAAAGTACTGCTCAGTTCGTAACTATTCTGCTAAAAAAACGTTACCCTGAGCGTAAGCAAAGCATCTCAAGAGATTCCGCACTCGGCTTTGCTCCGTTCAGAATGACCATGAGAAGCACAGCGGCAGAGAAGAAAGCCGTAACCGTTGTAAGTATCGGTTAACCGAACCCTGACCTGACCACTGGCAACTGACGCCGTTTGAGGAGTTCCCTGAGTTTTCAACTATTCTGTAACCATCATATCCTCGCAAGCGGGGAGCCATTAGAAGTCCGGGGCATTCAACCAGGGGGGTGGGGGGATTTGTAATGAGGCAAACGTCAATATATATATCGGTTCCGACAGGGTTTTAGGTAAGGTTCGTCTTCCCACCATAAAGAGTGGGCCTAAAGTCGGTCCGTGAGCTACAAACCCCCAAACAAGTACGCGTACTCTCCATAAAGAAGGAGATGGATTTGAGCGATGATGAGAACAGTCCTAACTCTTCATGGGGCCTAAGGAAAAGGCTTCATCCCATGAACAGTTACGAAGAATTCAGTGTCTGAATACGTGCCAGTATCTCAACCCGATTGCGAGATCCTGGTTACGCTGACGTGCCCAACTTGACACCAGACAGTTTATATTATAGAAGTTCATATGAAAAATACAAAACCATGCAACAATTTAGCTTTACGTAAGGCCAGCCGCTAATATGGCCTGTGAAGAGATAAATACTCAACTTTCTCCCCCCAAATACAGAACGATTCGGATGCACACGAGTATCTTTGTGAGGAGGACTGCGGGGTGCTTAATTCGACGATATAAGAAAGATCAACATCACGACATATTTGCAGATATTTAGCCAAAAAAGCGTGTTTATTATCGGTTTTGCCCCTCGGAAGAATTGGAATGGTCGTTCGCCCCTCCTTTCGGGGGACAACAAAAGATGAAAACCTCTTATCCAGGAGATCTTGGGGCTAATTTCTGTGTGTGGGTGATACAAGGCCGTTTCTGAAGAGTGCTTTAGCTTGTTTCTAGCCCGGACTCCGGTCGGGTATGAAACCCGACCCTACTATAGCGTAACACTTTATATTTTTTATATTTTTTGTGCCGGTGCTATTGGGGGGCTCGGGTGCCTGGGGTCTCCCACAGATTTTCGTACAAAACACGGCTTACTTGGCTAAATAGTTATCATTTTTTACAGAGATAGAGTGTCACAGTTAAAGGAGAAAAGATATGTGGCCCAAAGGTATAAGGTGTGGGGTATGCTTAAGTTTCGATTTTGATGCAGAGTCGCTTTCCCTGGGATATATTGAAAGACTCCGATATGAGGGAAGCCCAAAACGATATCCGAAGACGCTTACCCCCATATCCAGGGGGCAATACGGGGCTAAGGTGGGAATCCCTCGCATACTAAGATTCTTAGAGGCGCACAATATAAAAGCCACCTTCTTCACTCCTGGGTTTACTGCTGATCTATATCCTGATCTAATCAAACGGATTGCAAGCGAGGGTCACGAGCTGGCAAACCACGGCTATTTCCACGAAAACCCTACTGACTTTATGGAAGACAGGAGAAGGGAGAGGGATGTGTTGCGCAGAGGAAACGATACCCTTGAGAGGTATTGCGGAGTAAGGCCAGTAGGGTATAGATCGCCTGGGTGGGACTTAAATACCTATACCCCAGAGCTCCTACTTGAAGAAGGCTTTATATATGACAGTAGCTTGATGGACCAGGAGCACCCCTATATTTTGGAGGCGTCAAACGGGAAGAGGCTGGTTGAAATCCCTATCGATTGGTTACTTGACGACTACGTCCATTTCCAGTTCAGCCCACCCAACATCCCTGGTCTTTCTCCGCCTTCAAAGGTGCTGGAAATCTGGCAAGGGGAATTTGACGGGTACTATGAAGAGGGGGGCTGTTTCGTCCTAACCATGCATCCGCAGGTGATTGGGCGAACCCATCGAATGAAGATGCTGGAGAGACTAGTTCAGTATATTAAGGAGAAGCAGGGTGTATGGTTTGCTACATGCCGTGAGGTTGCAGAGTACTGGCTGAGTAAGTAGGTTTTTCTCAAAGCCCTTAGGTGATGTCTTTTAGAATATGTTGCGGTGCCCATTCCTTTCTGAATGGTGGTACAGAAATGGCAGTTGAGAAAGGGAATCTAAAGTCAAGATACATAGGCGGGATGATTGGAAGCGCACTTGGAGACGCAATCGGAGAGCTTGCTTTCAGGTACCGCAAGAAGAAGCCTTTATGTGATTGTCTGGATCGACTTGAAAGGCTTATCTACACGGATGACACAGCAATGGCGATCGGGCTTGCAGAATCTATCATAAAGGTTAAGGGGATAGACCAGAATCACCTTGGAGAGACATTCAGGGCAAACTATGAGCGGGAGCCATGGCGGGGCTACGCAATGGGACCGCCAACCATATTTTCCATGGTAAAGGGGTCTGGCGTGTCATATGTTGAGGCGGCCCGGGCCTTGTTTGGGGGTGCAGGTTCATTAGGAAATGGAGCGGCCATGAGGATCGTTCCCTTGGGCCTATTCTTCCACAAATCTTCCGAGCTTTACGATATGGCGTGTGCTTCAGCAGAGGTTACGCATGCACATCCGGTCGGAAAGGATGGAGCAGCAGTTCAGGCGCGCGCAGTGGCATTGGCAGTCAGGTTGGGCCAAGAAAAGGAGTTCCCGGTGGAGGATTTTATTCAGGATCTGATCAAGTTTGCTAAAACGTCAGAGATTAGAAAAAAGATGGTACTCGTTCAGGAGATGGTCAGAGAAGATCTTCCTCCGCATATTGCTGCTGACCGGATAGGGCGTAGTGTGGAGGTGGATAAATCGATGCCGTTTGCGATATATTCATTTCTTCGGCACCCAAAATCGTTCAAGGATTGTCTCTTTTGTGCTGTCCTGAATGGTGGAGATCGGGATACCCTTGGCGCTATGGCGTGTGGGATCTCAGGGGCCTACCTTGGTATTGAAGCTGTCCCTCTCTCCTGGAAAGAAAAGCTTGAAAATGGGTTCTATATTGGGAAGCTAGCCTCGAGTCTCCTTGAAGTTCAATTGGTTTCTATGCATTAGTCAGGTTTGCGTCGGCTCGTTACTAGAAAAGCTGAACCTCCTTGAACGATTACTCTGTTTCTGAGAAAGTCGCCCATTCGTAAAATCGGAGGAGGCAAGGGTATTATGTCCAGATTGGCGTTCGCCAATTGGGTGAGGCTAAGACGGCACTGCTTGAAGAGCTCTAACAATTTAGCCTTTTGAAAAGATTGACTGATAACGTTGTAATCAGTCAGTCTTGCTCACTCTTGTGAACAATTGTAGGATTCAAGGTTCTCCTAGCTAAATTTCAGAAACTCGGGCTAACGCCCTCAAACAGTTTGAAATTTTTAAAGAGATGTGAATCTTTAATCTTTTTCCGAGATTGTTCGAAACCATTAGCAAGATTAACCGATTACGGCTTTTTTCAAGGAGCTGAGGCGTTACGAAGTGCTTGTGGGTATAATTTAAAGCATAACCGGCAAAAGAAGGTCAGTTTCAGAATCTTCCGAGATCGGGATCAGAACCGTTGAGAAGATAAGGGGGGTGAGGACAGATCTGGATAAGCTTCGGTAGGTGTTGATGGAAGCCCTTACTTATGCCTAGATTCACGGTAGTCTTCAAATAGAGTCAGAGATAAGGGAGTCAATAGGAGAGGCCTTTTTCTGGGAAATGCTTGAAGAGAGAGAAAATGATGGTGCCTTTAACCCTATACTGTTTCAGTTCTCTGTGGACAGAATTAGGTTTTGAAAGGTGTTAGTTGAACGTTACGATAGAGGATGATA
>DTYH01000138.1 GCA_012961955.1 Desulfobacterales bacterium
CTTTACAATACTTCTCTTCTGATTTCCGGCCATCACGGCAATCTTCCGGGAGGTCGGCGAAAGAGATTATGGTGGGATTGAGCCAATCAATCACGCCCTATAAGTAGGGGGAGTTGCCACTCCCATGATTGGCTACCAATCCGCCGGATTTTCTGATGGTCTCCCCGATCTTCCTGAACGTAGGAACCTTCGAGTTCCTCCCATAACTCTTGACTTACCCCAGAGTTGGAGGCCAGTAAGGTATCGACACACACCGGGCAGACCCCTTTCCATCCGTTCCCGAACAAAGTTTACTAATACCTCAGTTATTACAATATCTAGCCATTGCTTTACCTCACGGGGATAGTAGATAAGATCAAAGAAGAGCCTCTCTGTGCCTCTTAGCATGCTGAGTAGCCAAGGGGACCATAGGCGAAACCATGGACTGGGTATTCGTTGCCCACCTGTTCTGCCAACCTCTGACAAAGGTCGAGATAGTTGCCCATGCTCTTTCATTTTACAGGATTGACTAAACGGAGGTCGCCATAGTCTTTAACATCTTTGATGCGTGGGTTGTCATAGTTAGGGTGGGCGGTTATATTTTCAGGATAAAGAATCTCTTGTCCAAAATCGGCTACTTCCACGGAAAGGTCGATGAAGACCAAAAAGATCTCATCCCCAACAATCCGATTGCTGTGTATGAGGGCATAGGCCGCCAGCTCGCTATTTTGGGAAAATTCCGGAAATCCTGAGCCGACGAGCTGTCTTGTAGCACCAATAGGACGTGAATACACAGGCACACGATCAGTCTCCTCCCCTTTTAACGCGAAGCACTCTCCATTGGTCTGAGTTCTTCCAGAGCCTCCTCCATATTTCAAGCTTTGATGGTCTCCTAAAAAGTCATTTTGGAAAACCACCACGATTTGAAACCCTTGCAAGACCACCACTCGATCCTCATGCCCCTTCAGGCTTAAGATTTTCGCATTCCTTGCCTAGCAGAAAAATCTTACGTTTTTCAAAGGTCTCGCTCTTAACCAAGTCATGATTCTAAGGAGGGGAGCGCCTTATCTCACGACCTACTTACGGGTGGGCCTTAATCATGTTGAATTCGTTTTCAGTTGTCGGACCGGGCTTCCCGAGAATCTCGGCAGGTGATATCATGAACAACTCCGGCCAGACGGATTCCGTCAATCTCACCCCCTGAGAGCCCCATCTCATTGGCTGTAGTATAGGCCAGCTTGGACACCCGCCGCTTTGATGCCCGGCTGTGTAGGATCCCTTATCTCGACTGTGGATGCTATAGTATAGATAGCCCCCTCCAAGGTTCTTCGCAACCTTTCCATACTCTGATTAGGTTCTTCATTGGCCCGCTCCGGTCGGTGATATCCCTTACAATGCCCTGGAGCCAACTATTCTACCTTCTCGCTCGATGACGCCGGAATTATAATCTACATAAATGGTCTTTCCTGCCTTGCTCAGTCCTCGAAACTGATAGGTCCCGCAGACACCCTCACCAGCCAATATCCTCCTTAAGTTCTCCTCAACCATGGCTAAATCGTCAGAGTGTACCAGGCTGCTGAACTGAAACCTTTTTGTCTCCTCCACCGAGTGACCTGTCATCTCACAGAATCTTGGGTTAACAAGACTGGAATAACGTGAGGGTTCATCAACTATGATAGCATCATTGGGATTCCCTATTAAGTCCCTGTATTCCTTCTCCGATTCTGTCAGCTCACTATTCACAACTTCCAACTGGACTATAATGTTCCCCAGTTTCTTGATCAGCCGCTGACTCTATTCCTTCAAGTAGACGGCCTCCTCCTCGATCGGTGCCTTTGGCGCCTCGAGGATTCCAAGCTCATCGTCTCTGATAATCTCCGTTAGGATTTGGATAAACAGATTCGGCTCTGTGGGTTTTACGATCAACCTCTCCGCTCCCAGGATCAAGGGGAACTCCTCATCCTTGGGATCGCTGTACACAGCAGTACAGAAGACAAAGGGGATCTTATTCAACCTCTCGTTCGACTTAAGGGTGAGCCGAAACACATTCATCCGGGGCATAAGGATATCAGAGATTGTCATGTCTAACCCCTTCTGCAATGCCTTCCTTCCCCAAGGATTCCATTCCGTTCGTGGCCGATACAACTTAAGGGCCATGTCTCCGAAGGAGTACCTCTAACATGTAACGGTCCTCCTCCTGATCGTCTACTACCAAGATCTTGATCTCACGCCCCCTGAACAGCCGGGTCTATCCAAGATCTTTCTCCACACTTCACGTTGTTCTCCTTTCTTCGCAAGTGAGGAGCCGGGTAGAGGTAAACCTCGAGCCTTTGCCATATTCGCTTTGTCCCCAGCTCTCTCCACCCTATAAGGTCACCGGTTTTTGAAAGAGATAGAGGCCCAGTCCAGCACCTCGATACCTTCCCTGTGCCGTGGTATAGATTTGCCCGAATCAACTAAAAGCAGATCCATATTCTCCTTCTTTATCCCAATGCCAGCTTCGGAAACGGTCACCTCCAGGTTTTTGTCGTCAAACTTGCACTCAATCCTTACTTCGCCAGTTTCAGTAAATTTGACCGCGTCATTGGCCAAGTTCAGAAAGATCTGGAAAACCTACTTTCTGCGGCTGCGGATTTCCGGGGTCTCATTAAGTATGTCTATCACTAGTCTCAGATCCCCTTCCGAAATCATTGGAGAGAGGCTTTGGACAACCACAAAGACAACATCCTGGATCTTGGAGGTCTCTGTCGAGACCTCCATCTTGCCAGACTCAATCCCTGAGAAATCCAGGAAATCATTTATCAAGCCCAAAAGATGTGTTGCAGAGTTGTACAAACCATGGAGAGCTGCTTTCTCTGCCCTCGTTGACCTCACCAGGCAAGCCCTGGAAGAATTATACCGGTAAAGCCAATGATGGAGTTGAGTTCGGTTCTCAGCCCATGGCCTATGGTGGCCAGAAACTCCGATTTGAGGCGGTCAAGTTCTTTGAGTTTGATGCCTGTCTTGACCAATTCTTCTTGTCGAGCACGGAGTCTTTTGTTCGCGGCACCAAGCTCCTCTGTCCTCTGTTTCCTTTTTTTTCGACTTGCTCGGAGTATTCCCTTAGCCGTTGTTCTAGTCTTGCCACTTCGGTCACATCTCTAATGGTAAGTATTCCTCCGGCAGGAGAGAGTGGTCGAAACTCGAAGCTTAACTTAAATAGAAGGCCTCCAGTTTAAAGGAAGGGATTTTCAAGGCCCTTTTTTACGAACTTCTGTTTGAATTCTTCTGCCCCGCCTTAGAACATCAAATATGCTCTTGTGGATAAACCCTTCACTAAACACGTCCGAGCTAGTCTCTTCTAAAGTATCTAGTTTTACAATTGTCCCTTCTTCATCAAGAAACAAAACTCCCTTTAGAGTCTTGTATAGAATATCCATCATTCTCCCCCATGAAGAATTACGCACATCATTATCACCCAGCCACCAAGAAGATTATCTTGGTGAATATTCAGAACTGGGGTTGTGATAGTAGTACGGTGTAAAACGCTCGAGGCAAGAATCCATAGTCCCTACTCACCATAAGGCCATACAAAATGTGTTCAAATACAACGCTCAGTGAGGCAAATAGATAAATATATAGTACCCCTGTTAATTCTCGACTAACCCTCTTTGCGTTTAGATATTTTCTTAGAGATATGTGACTTAATACACTCCACAAACCAAAGGCTGTGAAGCATACGATACCAAGAGTCATTCCCCTGCGGTTGTCATTTCTTAATGTCCCCATAATTTGATAGTTTCGCAAAGAGTCATTTTGCGATGGACATTGAGCAATTTCGGAAGAAGGCTCAGGTTGAGCCTGGTGTTATAAATTTCAAACTGTTTGAAAGCATTAGGCCGAGTTTTTGAAATCTAGCCAGGCAAATTCTGACTCCCAAAATTTCTCACGGAGAGACCAGAATTAGACCTTTTCCTGGACTGTCATAATTTGAATCCTTTTGCAAACCTTTCTTAAGTCGATCTCCTTGGGCTTCCAATCATCAATCCTTCATACTTTTTGAATGGCAGTTTCACCTGAACTCCTTTCTCAGTGATCTCGAACTCCCTGATCCGTTTGTCATGGTCTCTTCCTCGTCTTGAGCACAGATAGTGACTTCCGCATCTCTGAGCCAGTTTCAATATAGCGTAAAGATACGACTCTATTTGCAACAAATGAGACCCCCTTCCTCCGAGATTTGCACATCCCGTGTCAGCTCAAGAGATTCTAAGGTGAATAATGGCGTGGCTTCAACTGATCTAAAAAATGCTGTTAACGAAGATACATAATCTCTGACCTTGATGTCTATAAGTGTCTCAAAATCCATACCAATCTTCTGAGGATCTCTGATAAGCTCCTTTAGCTGAGTCATAACTGAATATTAGGCCGGGTTCTCTATTCCTTGCACCCTAATATAAAAAATGCATACCAAAGATGGTCTTGCCTGTACCTGCCCCCCACCAATTAGTATCGGAGGAGATCGGAAAAATCCATCCCCTAACATCTGATCCAAGCCCGCAATACCCGATTTGAGCCGCCCCTCCTTAATCTCCCTGCAATAGCCTTCTTACTGCTGTTGCCCTGGGAAATATGGCTATATCATCACTCGAAAACTTCAATATATGCGTCCCGTTAATGATATCTGTGCTTCGTATCTTCTTGACCTCAAGATAGTTCAACGTTTGTTTCTCGATAATTGTCTCTCCAAGGATCGTCAATCCACGATTGAGATAGCTATTGTCTACCTTTGAACCCCGTCCGGTAGAAATTCACCAGTGAGAAGTGTTAACGTATTCCAGTCCTTTGTAATCGCAGTGAACTTAAACCAAAACTTCCTCCGTTCCTTCTATTACAGGGCGTAAACATTAGGATCGACTGGATCAACAACGATCCTGTCCGGTCTGACTTCTTTGATATTCTCTATGAACTCTAATATGTCACAGGGTCTCTCCAGTAAGTTCTCGTCAATTGTAAACTCGTACATCTTGTTCTGCTGGTAAAGAGACGGGTCATAAAGACTTAGGCCGGACATGAAATTGTCTATTATTGTCTATGGCTCAGATATCACTGGAATAAATACGCATATCTCCTCACCATCCCTGGCAGTATTAGACACGCTTTGCATGCCGAATGTGTGGTCCTACCAGTGCCTGTTGTGCCCGCTATAAGGACTGTCGATGCATGATAAATCCACCGTTCAAGATCTCGTCCAAACCTTTAATTAAGAAATGAGTACCTTCATCGCACTAGGCACGTCTTATCTCCATGTGGCGGAATTGAGCCACAGCTTCATCCCTAGGTATTCGGCAGGCTTCCCAACCCGCGTTGGCCAGTAACGCCAAGGGTTTTGCTGACCTCTTTTCTCCCTCTCTCTCCATCTACAAAATAGAATAGAGTTCCACCCGTTAAAAAGAATAAGGAAGTAGACAAAATACCTGCTCGTGATGCGATGTCACTGCTGTAACCCATCGATTTCACCAGCAGACCAACCCCGCCCACGAGGACCGGACCGAAAACAGTAGCAAATTTGCCGATCATGTTATAAAAGCCAAAGTACTCGGCTGATTTGTCGACAGGGATTATCTTCGCATAATACGAGCGGCTTAATGCCTGAATGCCCCCCTGGACCAGACCAATGATGATAGCAAGGACATAGAATTCGTTTTTGCTTTGCATGAAAGCACCCCAGATGGAAATGAAGAGATAGGCTGCGATGGCGATAAGGATGGCCCGTTTAGTACCGATCTTACCACCAAGATAACCAAATCCTATGGCGGATGGGAAACCAACGAATTGAGTGATGAGCAACGCAACGATCAGGTCATCGGACTCAAAGCCGATGGAAATGCCGTAATCCACCGCCATACGTACGATTGTATCGACACCATCGATATAGAGCCAGTAAGCCACAAGGAACAGAAGGACGGTCTTCATATGGCGAACCTCCCGAAAAGTGTCTCTTAATTGAATAAGGCCCGCTTTCACCTTATTCGCACCGGATTTTGCCCCTCCAATTGCTGGCTCCTTCACAAACAGGAAGAGCGGGACCGAGAAGACAGCCCACCAGAGACCTACGGAAAGGAAAGAGAATTTCACAGCTTCGTCAGCATCTCTGAATCCAAATGTTTCCGGCCTGAGAGTCGTCCATACATTTAGGGCAAAAAGAATGCCACCGCCTAGATAACCTAGAGAAAAACCCAACGCAGACACAAGATCCATCTTCTTCTCAGATGCGACACCAGTGATCAATGCATCGTAGAAAATGTTCCCTCCTGAGAATCCAATGGTTGCAAAGGCATATAGCATGACGGCCATGAGCCAGTTACCCTTTGAAACCGTGTACAAGGACGAAGTCATCACCACACCCATACATGCAAAGCACAGGAGGAATCTCTTTTTTGATGTTCCTATGTCGGCAATGGCCCCCAGTACAGGTGCCGACAAAGCCACACTGACACCTGCAATAGAATTTGCCAGACCCAATCTGGCTGTACTCACTGTGGGATCAGCGCCAACACTCCAGAACTGCTTAAAGAAAATCGGAAAAAATCCGGCCATGATCGTGGTGGCAAAGGCCGAACTGGCCCAATCATACATACTCCATCCGAAGATCGCTTTCTTGTCGTCAAGCTTCATTATTCGTTGGAGACGCCGAAGCATTGGACGTACCCGGTTCCCCTTTCTCTGTCAATCCTCAGTCCGGAAAGCCGACTGGCATAATCAGGAGCGGGTCGTGATTGGCAGGAATACCCATGATTTTGATGATCTGTTTGTTATTGAAGGCACCTACAATCCCTGCCTTGAGCCCTATGGCCTCGGCCTGCAAAAAGACGTTTTGGCCCACATGGCCGGCTTCGATGTGCGTATATCTGATACCTCGGCGGCCATACTTGACGGTACACCGTGCGTACTCGCCCGTTATGACCAGCATCACAGGGGCCGTAGCCATCCACATTTGATGGACCGAGTGCTTGGCCACGCCGGTCCGCACGTCCCCTTGCTTAATGCACTTTATACTGTGATTTTCGGGACGGAAGTGGTAGACACCTGGCACCAGGTTATCTACACCCCCTTCGCCCACCACAGCATAAATATCAATGGGATAAAGCGCACCGGCTGAAGGCGCAGTTTTCCTGTAGTAGCCATAGACCTTGGAAGTTACCCCATACGCACCCCACAGAATCTGCGAAAACTGCTTAAGGGTAAGTGACCGGGCCTTGAACGAGCGGTGGGTACGACGGGAGTTGAGAGCCTCCTCAACCGTGACAGTCCCTTTGTGAGAAGGCATGGGAAGGGAGATACCAGCCGCCCTTGCCCCTGTGACCAGACTGTTGACTGGTGTCAAAACAAGAAGGACTGAGATTAATCGTATCAGCCCAAGAACCCGGATTCTTAACATGCTTCTCCTCCGTATTCTCCATGATGGTTTCGCAAAGTGGTAAATCTTCACGGGGTGAAGCTTTTTCTTTACCCCGTTACAAAATCATAATCAATCTTCAAACATGCACCTTTAGCAGTATGAGTTGAGTAACACTTGGTTTTGGGTTAAAGGGAAGTTGATTTTCTAACCGGGTTTACACTCCGATCTCTCCAACTTTTTTCCCAGTGAGTCAGCCACGGGGGACGCTCCCCCTCCGGATTCCACCTTTGTTTCACCCAGTTAGAAGGCCCTGTCATTCATGGTAGAATGAATTATATCTTCCCTCCTTTTAGAATTAGAAGCGGGATTAGTTGATGACCTTGATAACTCTCCTGGTAAGTCAGTATATTCCAAGTGTCCTAAATTTTTCAGTGATCAGGTTACTTGAGGTCATCTGATCTCCTTAGTGATTGCAACCGGTTACCGGTACAGTGATATTGAGACCACCGCGGCTATCGTGGCGGCAAAAAGGGTAATCGTTGATAACCAAATAAGGTAGCCACTTGAAGGCATAACAACCTGTTTTCGATCACCAATGAAAAAAAACACCTTACCAAGCCTTCCCAACAACGTACCAAACGGGACACCAGGCAACTCCTTTTGTGGAATCTCTCCGTCTATGAACCTTCTCCCCAGGATGTTTTCCATGAGCTTCTGGGCCGGTATGTGACCATCTTCGGCTTTCCCTTTCCGAGGCAAACCCAAGCTCCCACTACATTGAAAGTCCACCTTTTGCCCTTTTCTGACGAAGAGGCCAGTACTGACCAGCCTGATTTGGCATCCAGGCAAATGGTTGTTTTCGATTCCCGTTCTCGCTCTATTCCATACTTGCAGGTCAAAAACGGGAAGCAGGTCGTAATAAGAACGGAGGTCAAAACCAGCACAGGTGTGATCTTAGCCAAAGCGATCAATCTATGTTTCATTTCTGGTGACAACCCTTGATGAACTCGTAAAAAGTCGTTTTGCGAACGACATTCGGCAATCTAAGAGGATTCAGAGTCAGCCCGGAGCTAAAAATTTCAAACTGTTTGATGCCACAAGACCCGGTTTTCAGGATTTAGTGAGGGAGTCCATGGATGGCTTAAAAAGCTCGTAGGAACAAGTGAAAAGGGGTTGTGCAAAGATCTGACGGCACATGATAACGCGTGGTAGTGTCTCCTCATAGGTCGAGGATTACATAATATTGATTGAAACTTCAAATCTTTTTGATTCTTATCGCTGTATCATAAATCCCTACAAGGTTCTGCAAGCAGACTTCAAAAAGAACGAGAAGATGAGAAAAAAGGGCCCTGGAAAAGAATTTCCAGTGACCCCTTGTACTCAGGAGAGACTCTTCTCGTCCGGCTTCAGACCTGGCAGCCCGCTTTGGCCCCCTCGTAGATTGCATCCATAGATTTGCGGGGTTCTACGGAATCGCCCACGGTATAGAGTTCTAGCACTTGACCCTTAACGGCCTCAGTCAGCTCCTGGTCAGGACGGGCGCCCATGGCCAGCACCACGGTTTCTCCAGCGATTTCTTCAGCTTTCCCCTCCTCCTCAACGGTTACTCCGTGAAGGTCGATTTTGGTGATCCTTTTCTTGGTAAAAATCTCAACACCCAGCTTGCTCAAACGATCCAGGAGCATCATCATATCGTTTAAGCCCATATCCTGGGCTACATTCTCCAGCATCTCTACGATTTTAACCTTTTCGCCTTTTTGTGCCAGCCACTCAGCCACACCACAGCCCACGAGCCCACCGCCGGCTACGATGATCGGACTCCGGCACCTAACAGTACCTCGGAGGACGTCTCGGGCATCCACCACATTGGTTCCGTCTACACCAGGGATATCCGGTTTAGTAGGACAAGAACCTGTGGCAATAATGATCACATCGGGCTTTTCCTCATTTACAAGTTCTGGAGTGACCTCTTTGCCGGTAATCACGGACACTCCGTTCTTGGCAAGCTGCCTTATCTGGTATCGGGTAAAGACGTTAATATCGTCCCGAGTGGGAGGCATGGCAGCCAATACCATCTGACCTCCCAGCTGGTGGTTCTTCTCGTAGAGGGTTACCTGATGACCTCGCTGGGCCGCTACCCAGGCGGCCTCCATGCCAGCGGGTCCTCCCCCTGCTACCATCACCTTCTTGGCCGTGGGAACCGGCTTTATCTCCAGCTCCTCTTCCCGACCGCACCAGGGATTAACAGTGCACCGGACGTCCTGCTGGCTGAAAAGGAGGTCAATGCACCCCTGGCAGGTTATACAGTAATTGATCTCACCAAGACGCCCTTCCTTGACCTTTTTGGGCCACTCCGGATCCGCCAAAAGGGATCGTCCAATGGCTACGAAATCTGCCTGGTTCTTGACCAATACGTCTTCCACCAGGCCCGGCCGGTAAATCTTGCTAACGGTGATGACCGGCTTGGAAGTCACCTCCTTCACTGCCGTGGCAAGCTCTACCAGAGGAGCCGCTGGAGTGGCCATGGGCGGGATCATCCGGCCCTGAGGATACGACTCGTAGATCTCCCCTGAGATGTGAAAAGCATCTATCCCAGCTTTATCCAGCTCCTGCACGATTTTCCGGGTATAGGCGATGTCGATACCCCCTTCCATGAATTCGCTCCCACTGAGCCGAATAGTAACTGGATAATCGGGGCCTACCTTTGCCCGTATTTTCTCTACTATTTCTAGGACGAAGCGCATTCGGCCGGCAAAGTCACCGCCATACTTGTCGGTGCGTTCATTGGTGTAAGGAGAAAGGAATTGTGTAATGAGATACCCGTGGGCACCGTGGATCTCTACGAAATCAAAACCTGCATCCTTATTCCGGCGGGCAGCCTCGGCATAACAATCAGCCATCAGACCCACTTCCTCAGTGGTCAGTTCCCGTGGGCTATATTCAGGGTCTAAAAACTTCATAATCCCGCAGGGCTTCGGGGAGGGAGCCACAGGTTGTCCCCCGCAAAACTCGGGGATGGTCTGGCGGCCTGCGTGGTGGATTTGCACCCCGGCCTTCACCCCATGGTTATGGATGGCAACTGCCAGGGCCTTCAGGCCTTCAATGCACTTGTCGTCATAAATCCCCAATTGGTTGACGAATCCTTTCCCGATGGGGTGGATATAGGAGGCCTCCACGATGATCATCCCCACCCCGCCTGCGGCAATAGCGACGTAATTGTTTATAAGGCGGTCAGTAACAAGGCCTTCCTCTGAGGCCCAATTGCGCACCATGGGCGGGCAGACAATTCGGTTTTCTAATTTCATAGTTCCTATGTGTCCTTCCTCAAACATTTTTTCAAACGTCATCTCTTCTCCTCCTTTTCCAAAAGATTAGTAGTAACTGTTCACGGGGTGAAGTTTTTCTTGGAACGACTTTACGGAAACCTTTATCCGGTCTATTTTGTCTATCTGGTTGACCAGACAGACCAATAGTTTTTCCGTTCCCACTCTCACCTCGCTCGAAAAACAAGGACACGAAAGAAGTGTTACTTGATTCATACCGCTAATGGAAACCGAGATAAGTTGCTGGGTTTAACCTAGAACCTGTTCGAAGGAAGAAATATACACGCCGAAGTGCAGGAGACGGCGAGAAATGGAGATAGGACGACTAAGGACGAATTAAGCTGTCCAGTAGGAGAACACTTACATCGTTAGAAAGCAATACGTAAACTTGCCTTCGAACTTTTTTATCCCGAAGACTAACTAATCGGATAACAATATTCTATTTCTTTTTATCAGTGCCCTGGATCAAAGTCAACTAAAAACTTGTAATCTCCCTACTTCTCTTTTGTTGGCTGGTCTAAATAGTCTTTGCTACGATTTTAATCATGAGGCCAGAGATAATTAACCACTGGACCGTTTCACATCAACACCCTACCTTTACCCCGTTAGAAAAGCCGCGCGCGGCAGCACGGGGTCAAAATCGATATATCTCTCTTTTTTCACACGGGCCGCGTAAGAGACCGAGGGTCTTACATGGCCCGTGTGAAATTCTAACGGGAGTTTACTCTTTCTAAAGGAAGAAATGTAGGGGATGAAATAGGTGTTGAAATTTAGAGCATTATTGCGTACCATCTGTTTGGTAAGAATCTTTTACCATAGGGTAACAATTACTCCAGATAAAGCTCTTTGCCGTTAAAAGATGTTCACGACAGGAGCTTAGGAGCCAAAAGTCAGAACTGAAAATATGTCAAGGAGATCAAGATATTATACTGGTATCTGACCCCTCCATTCCGGATTCTTTTGCACGGGTATTTCACCCCTTTTTGTCAGCATGTTTAAGGATCTTTGGCTGAAACGGCGGTGCCAAACATGAATAGTAATCCAACGGCATGTAAAATTCCGCCCTGCAATGGCAAGAACGCCCCCAGGATGAGCTGAGCTGTCACTTCCACGAAAGAGAGAATCCGGTTAAGTTGATGAGATCGGCTGTAATTTAGGCGCACAGATATTGTTATCCGTAGATTTAGGCTATGTTTAGGCTGAGAAGTTAAAGGAGATTCTGAAGAATGTATCAGAGGCAGAAACGATGTTCAAGGTACCAATAAAATCCTTAGAAAACAAACACGTGGACACTTGAATCCTCAAATCCTCGAATCCTTTGTTACGAACTAAATGGGAGAAGATGCAAAAACAGATACTTAACTTTTAAGACAAAGATATGACCCTAGTTTCTTCAAGGAGGCGATAATGACTAGTCTTAAGGATCGTATTATTCGTGCTGCTAAGCTGGATGTTCATCTTTATGAAGAGGTTGAGGCTGACACCGAGGCAACGGGTCAGGCCATGGGAGTTGTTGTTCTCTCCAGTATAGCAGGCGGGGTGGGAAGCATCGGAACAGGAGGACTAGGCGGTGTTTTGATGGGAACGATCGCAGCCCTCACCGGGTGGTGTATTTGGGCCTATCTCACTTACCTTATTGGGACGAAACTTCTTCCGGAGCCACAGACCAAAGCAGACTACGGCGAGTTGTTGCGAACCATCGGCTTTTCGAGTTCTCCCGGGCTGGTTCGAGTATTGGGTATTATCCCAGGGTTGGCAGGCCTTGTTTTTCTCGTTGCTTCAGTTTGGATGTTGGTAGCAATGGTCATCGCAGTAAGACAGGCTCTTGACTATCAGAGTACGTTACGCGCTGTCGGAGTTTGTATAATCGGCTGGTTTATCCAAGCGTTATTCCTTGTAATAGCCTTTTCCATTTTTTACGGATAACTCTGTGTTGGCAGCGGCCATAAGAATATTTTGTAATTTTTTACGTGGTGGGGTTTTTGTTGGAGACTCGGAGGAAACCTCTATCTTTCCGTGAGTTGAGAGCGGGTGGGGAACCGCAGCTGCCATCGTTTCATAACCGTGGGAAGACTGCCATCCTGGAAATGCTTTTGAGAGTGGGTGGGGAACCGCAGCTGCCATCGTTTCCCCTCGTCAGAAGGGGAGGGAGGCACCAACCCCTTTCCCCTGCCTAAGATGAAATAAGATCGTAACACTTTGGCTGTTTGAAGAAAAGTTGTAATCGGTCAATTTTTTCAAAACCCTAAGTTGTTACCTAAGATCCAATTCATCCTGTGACGAGTGTCCGGGGTTTCTACCGGGGTGAAACGAAGTATCAAACCATCAAATATCATTGACTCAGGGTTACGAATAGATAAGGTCAGAGGAGATGGAAGGCAACATTCAGGAAAGATTGGCCTTACTCCCTTCTGCGCCAGGCGTCTATCTGATGAAAGACGCCCATGGTCGTCTTCTATACGTGGGTAAGGCTCGTGATCTCAAAAAGCGGGTCAGCTCTTATTTTCGAGAAACAAAACCAAAGAATATCAAAACAGCTGTTCTGGTTGGGAAGGTCAGTCATTTCGAGACTATTATCACAAGAAGCGAAAAGGAAGCCCTGATCCTGGAAGCGAATCTGATCAAGCGTCACCGTCCACGTTATAATGTCATCTTGAGGGATGATAAGCAGTATCCCTGTCTTCGATTAGATATAAACGAAACCTATCCCTCTTTAAGTATCGTGCGGAAGTTCAAAAAAGACGGGGCTCTGTATTTTGGTCCTTTTGCCTCGGCCCTTGCAGTACGTGAGACCCTGAAATTTATACACAAGACATTCAAGATACGAAGGTGCAAGACGAAAAAGCTAAAACCCCGCCCACGGCCATGTCTCAATCATCAAATGGGGCTTTGCCTTGGGCCGTGTAGCCTCCCTGTTGATCCTGGAATCTATGACGCTGTGATAAAGGAGGTGATTCTGTTCCTAAAAGGGAGAACTCCCGCCTTGATTGAGACGATTCGAACCCAGATGGAGAAGGCAGCAGCAGTTCAGGATTTTGAGACAGCTGCAAACTTGCGTGATAAGATGTTTGCCCTCCAACAAACTTTGGAAAAGCAGGCGGTGGCAACCCCCGACTTTAAAGATCGCGATGTCTTGGGAGTGGCCAGGGAAGGAGGAGAGGCCGTAGTTACTATACTTTTTATCAGGGGGGGTATTCTTCTTGGTAGCCGGAATTTTTTCATCTCACAAACAACATTCTCCGAGGAAGAGGTTATCTCCTCTTTTTTACAGCAGTACTATCCTGATGCCCCCTTAATTCCAGAAGAGATTCTTCTTCCCTTATTACCCAGTGACTTATCAGCATTGGAAGACTGGCTGGCAGAACACCGAGGAAATAAGGTGAAGATAAAGGTTCCCAAAAGGGGAGAGAAGGTAAGACTTTTGAGAATGGCTAAGCAAAATGCTGAAAATGCATTAAGAGAGCGGCAGGAGAGCGCACTTAAAGAGACTAGCTTATTAGACAGACTCCAAAGGGTTTTAAAGCTGTCGCAATATCCAAGGCGGATTGAATGTTTTGATCTATCATGCCTGGGGGGAGATGAAGCAGTAGGAGGTATGGTTGTATTTGAGGATGGAAAGGCCCTTCCATCGGCCTACCGCCGTTTCAGGGTCAGGTCTATCGACCACCCTGATGATTATGCGATGCTTGCTGAGGTTTTGATGAGACGGTTTGGGAGAAAAGGAGACTCTTTTCCTGTTCCCTCACTCCTCATGGTCGACGGCGGGAGAGGTCAGGTAAATACGGCTATGAGGGTACTTAGAGAGTTGGGTATAGAGGATGAACTTGATGTGGTAGGGATTGCCAAAAAAGACCCAAAACTGGGAGAAACTGAGGACAAGATCTATAAGTCTGGACGTGTAAATCCTCTCATCCTAGAGAAAGAGCCTGACGTCTTACTCTTTCTTCAGAAAATCCGTGACGAAGCCCACCGATTTGTGATCACATATCACAGAAAGCGACGAAGGATGGCGATGGGAGTTTCGATCTTGGATACCATTCCCGGTGTTGGAAAAAGACGGAAAGAGGCCCTACTCAAATATTTTGGAAGTCTTAAGCGGATAAAGGAGGCGCAGTTTGAAGAGCTCTGCCAGGTACCTGGAATGAACAGGAAGGTCGCAACGGAGATAATAAAGAGATTCTCGGAAGCCTCCATAGAAGTATAGAACCCTAAAGACTTACCAAGTAACACTATAAACTCCTGGGAACAAGAACCGGCTTACAAGAAGAATCTCTAGGTCTTTGCATCCATTATCCACTTTCTTATCTTCGGGACAACCTCGTTCTCCCAGTCGTCTGAGACCCTCAGTTTTATGAACCGATTAAAAAGGGCATCTACGAGATCGATCACTACTTCGCAAAGGGCCGTCTTCTCAAGCGCAGCACCTTCTATCTCGTCCGAAGTTTCAACAGGTGCGACGGTTGGAGTCTTGAGGCCAGTCACATCTAAACTATCACCCTTGAGGGTAAAACGCCATTCTTGCTCCCCGAGCGTATACTCCAGGCTAAGCTTTGTGGCCAAACCTCCTTTCTTCAGGGCGAGCATTCCTTCTCCCATATCGGCATTATCCCCTCTGATGGTGATCTGTTGTACCGTGTCATTCCGGCTATTCTCAATGACAACACGGTTTCCAACGGTAAGGATGCCGCGCATATTCTCTGGAACCTTGATCTGACCTCGGTCGCGTTCGATCACGTACCATACCCAGGTGAGGAATTCAGCACCGAGAAATCTATATCGATTGTAGGAAACAGATACGTCTAGCATGGACCTACTCCGTAAAACTCGTTGGCGAAAGAGCGGTTAAACGATCGCGCTCTTCAGGGGAAAGACCTGCTGTGAGATCAGCCATGGTAAAGGGAAAGAGTCGAATAAGTGTCAGATTGAAGCTTTTGGCAAATAAGGTTTCCAAAGCCTCATTGGCCGATTTCAGGTTCGAAAAGAACCAAAGAGAACTAGATTCGTATTGCCAGACGACATCGTAGATGTTTGGTGTGGCCGGAATTTGTAAGGTCAGCACGTCCTCCACCTTCTGCCGGATTCTGCGCTTTTCCTCCCGGGACAGCTGCTTTGCACCGGTCTTCATTAATTGCTTTGCCACCTCAACGTCAAAATGCTTCTTGATTACTCTGCGTGGTATGGTCTTCTTATCTATCCTCAGGGAGAAAACAAAGTAGCCCCCGATAACAAAAGAGGAACCCTCAAACTTCGGATTAAACGGATTTTCAAAGGAAGTCCAGCCTATGGTCTCATCAGACACGTTACCATCAATTTCGCTGATTACGTGTCTCTTTAATCCGTTAGCCATTGTTTCCAGGACAGGTTCTTCCAATTTTCCTTCGACACGATAACGTGTTATCGAAACGGATGATGACAACAATCCCATTTATCTTCACCTCAGTAGAGTCGAGGATAGGTTCAGCTAACTCCCAGTGCCAATACGCCCAGAGGGCCTCCCCTGCTCCTCCTTATTAAACTGTGCATGAAGTTCTTCCTCACACACCTTTCCGATCCCTTTCATCCGAGGGGATTCGCGGTATATGTGTGCTGTTTTATCATCCCTGAAAGATAGTGGAGCCCTTCGGCTCGAAACTCGATATGTCTCCATCGGGTACTCCAGCCTCGCCCTGGTTTGGAGGGTCCATTTTCTGGAATTGCCGGGAGGAATTTCCTACCGAAAAGTAGTTCCCCCGTCCCCTAAGAACAGGGTTTAGGGCATCTATCACTTCCCTCAAACTCCGGCTTCCGGACTCGTCTATGCCCCAGAATGGTACGTACCTTCTCTCGGATGTCCTTTATCGCCTTATCTCTGGGCCAGCGTTGCAGGCAGTATTTATGACACAGCCAAGATCGGACTTTCCCATTACGAAACCGTAAGAAATCAAGCCTTTCCTGTCCCTGTTCCAGGTTCACCAACGGCGTCTGATTGGGACGCAGCTCTAACCCTCTAACCGTTTTGTTGAGAATCCTAAACGTTTCAAGGCCTCTTTAGCATCCATCTCCATGCAACACAGCGTTATCAGGTTATCTGTGTATCTTACCAGCACGCCGACCCCTTGAGATCGCTGGATCCGTATCTTATCCAGGTAATTGAGGTAAATGTTAGTCATCAAAGGACTAACAACACCACCTTGGGGAGTTCCGGCTGTGGATGTGCGGACAATTCCGTCTTCAAGAATGCCAGTTTTCAGGAACTTACGGACAAGGTTCAACGCTCGCCGATCACATATCCTCTTTTACACCCCTAGCCATCAGTTTATCATGATCTATGGTTTCAAAATAGTCCTCTATGTCCGTATCCGCCACACAGTCGTATCTTCTGCTCCCAATCTGCCGTATCTGCCCATTGGCATGAAGCGCCGATCGCTTTGGTCGAAATCCAAAGCTGCAAGGTTGAAAG
>DTYH01000139.1 GCA_012961955.1 Desulfobacterales bacterium
GACCTGAAGCGTACCTTCCTTTATTTCAACAAGGATTTCGACGATTCCAGGGCTCTTCTTATATTGATTAAGTAGCGATTTCAACCTACTCCGGTCAAAGGTTATACGCATACCTGAGACAAGTTTGCCGTCACGTGAAGTGCTCCTTACGACTCCATTGTGGCATACTATCATCCCGACTGAGGGATATTTTGGATGACCTTTTATCTCTTTGATCAAATGTGATATATCCATGCCCTCCTCAAGACTGTGCCGTTACAGGCCCTTTCCGGTAATATGAGTTACCTGCCGTAGAAAATATACCATCCGACAGCTTTCTCCATACCTGTTGAGCTATTTGGGTATAGGCCACAAGAACGACACTCAGACCATTCTTCTTGCGTCTTCAAGGTCCTTAAGCGTGTTAATGTTAAAGAACGATATTAACTCATGATCTTTTTTACGGAGCATTTTTTCCGTGACTTTTTTAGTCCGCACTTCGGAAAAAAAACGGTCAATTTTCAAATCTCTTCTCCTAATCTGTTCCTCTATTGCTTTTAGGCACCTTCTGGAGTAGATTGCACAGAGGGGCTGATTCCCTTCTTCTGTCACCGGAAGTATGACGTCTAAATGGGATTCTAACTGTTCGAGAAGGAGATTTATGAGTTCCTTCTTTAAAAAGGGCGTGTCGCATGCGGTGATAAAGGCATGGGTGGTATGGGCATGAAAAAGACCGGCATGGATTCCAATAAGGGAGCCGTCTAAATGAAATATGTCAGTGACGATCTTTAAGTCCCAATCGAGATAGCACATGGGGTCATTTGTGACCAATAAGATTTCGTCAAAAAAAGGTTTCATTGTTTGATATATGTAATCGAGTATACGTTTATCTCCTATGGTTAATAGCGCCTTATTCTTCCCTATGCGAGTGTTTGAGCCGCCGGCGAGGACCACCCCTGTACATGAAGACCGCAATGTGTTATGACCTTTCACAATTACCCCTTTTCGTTAGGGCGTCTTCTTTTGATTAAGTTTTTAAGATACCAGAATAGCAAGGGCATGTCAAGGAGAGAGCGATCAACCGGAGGATTAGCTGAGTCTGTAAAAAATATTGATTACTGAAATAATGTGTGACAAAGTTATAAAATTTACTCGCCACGAGTCAGATTCGAGATATCTTTGCACGTAAAATGGCCGCAGAGCTATTACAACTACTAGGAACATCTTTGCAGATTTCGTGCTCTATTCCTGCAAGCTGTAATTATCGATTGGTAGAGAAGGATATTCAGTTTCGAGAAGTATTTAGAATTCTGGGAGGATGTAACGCCTTAGCTCCTAGAAAAAAGTCGAAATCGGTCGATTTTTTTAAAACGCTAAATTGTGACCGGACGTTTAAATATTAATCTATCCTCCTTATGATTTATCAACAAGACTGCGAGTGTTTACCAATGTCAAGTGTCAAGAATCTTGATCATTCATGATGATCAGAGTATATGCCAGTTGTGGTATAGGGTATCTGTCAAATATTGGCTTTCATGTGTCTGTCGCTCATAACGGATAGAAAGGGGAAAGCTGGACCTTGTTCTTCTCGATATAAGGATGCCCGTCATGGACGGATTTGAAGTCCTATGGCGAATCAAAGACCCCGATCTCAAGAATACAGTCGTGAATGACGTAGGGGAGGTCAATTATCATGACGAATCGTTCAAATACGGAGTCTTGAGCTATTTGACAAAACCCATCGATCTCAGACTTTTGGGGAAGGCGTAAGATTCTAGTCGCAAACTGGTACCCGGAAGAAAGAAGAGACCAGAATATGAGTTAGGAAGGTGCTAGTCATCATATTTTGGACGTCAGGAACCTTAAGTACCAGTTCTGTTGAGCGTAGGAGGTTTTACGATATTCCTTTTCTTGATCTTTTCTACAAGAGTGGTGCGACTAATATTCAACAGCTTTGCAGCCTTTTTCTTTACCCAGTTTGTCTTGTTTAGTGCCTGAAGAATCAACTCCCTTTCGTATTCTTCCACTGCGTGACTAAAATGTATGCCATCATCAGGGATACTGATCTCCACAGTACGAATCGGTTCAGATCCACCCCTGATGTTTTCAGGAATATCATCGAGATCGATCTCTTCATGATCCGAAAGGATAACAGCTCTCTCAACTATATTTTCCAGCTCGCGAACATTGCCAGGCCAGTCGTAACGCATCAGTGCCTTTATGGCCTGGTGGGTAAACCCTTTAATCTTCTTCTTGTTCCGTTTCTTATATCTTTTAACAAAGTAATCGACAAGTAAAGGGATGTCTGACTTTCGCTCCCGCAATGGAGGAACATTGATAGGGATAACGTTCAATCGGTAGTACAGATCTTCTCTGAAATGTCCCTCACTTACAGCCTTTTTTAGGTTCTTATTAGTGGCGGCAATTATGCGTATATCTATATTTATGGTCTTTGTGCTTCCCACCCGTTCAAACTTTTGCTCCTGAATTACTCTTAATAATTTTACCTGAAGATTAGGGCTCATATCCCCTATCTCGTCAAGAAATATGGTCCCGCCGTCAGCCACCTCAAAACGGCCTATCCGGGTTCTATGTGCACCTGTAAATGCCCCCTTTTCATGCCCAAAAAGTTCACTTTCCAGGAGTTCTTCAGGTATTGCACCGCAATTGATAGTAACCATGGGCCTATCCCTCCGATCACTGTTGTAGTGAATGGCCCTTGCTATCAGTTCTTTTCCGGTACCGCTTTCGCCAGTAATTAGTATAGTACTGTCTGTGTTAGCCACTTTTTCTATTATATTGAAGACCTGTCGGATGGCCTCACTCGTCCCGATAAAATTCTCGAACTTATACTTCTTTCTTAATTGATTCCTTAGAAGTACGTTTTCTCTTTCCAAACGTTTAAACTTGAGGGCCTTCTCTACGATTACTAATATTTCCTCAGAACTGATCGGTTTCGGTAGGTAATCAAAAGCACCCATCTTTATGGCCTCAACCGAACTTCTAATGGTTCCATAGCCAGTGAGAATGATACATACTGTATCGGGTGAATTGGAGACTATAAATTTTAAGACCTCCATCCCCCCAACCTCAGGCATGTTTAGATCTGTAATAACCAAGTCATAAAATTCAACCTTCAGTCGTTCGATAGCTCCC
>DTYH01000140.1 GCA_012961955.1 Desulfobacterales bacterium
AGGGCGCTTAGAACCACAAGATAGTTTTTTTCATCATCCACAATTAGAACTGTTTCCATTTCCCTATTCCGCTGTTAATAGTGCGTAGTTCCTAACCGCCCGCAGGAGCAGTATCTTGCTCCGGCTGTTTTTTTCAAAACGCTAGAATTGTTACGATATTCTTAGATTATCCAGTTTATATGAAAGAAAGTTGGTCAAATCGTTGAATAGTTGAATGGTTAAATAACCTTTCACGACGTAGCTATTTAACGATTTGACAATTTCACGATTTAACCATTCTGCCAGTCGATTCACTTTCATTTCTCGTTGTGCCTGGATTACAAGCACGGGAGTTAGTTCAAAGGCAACGAAACTAAAACCCTGGCACCCCTCCTTTCTCTGTTTTCTATCTTCACGCTACCCCTGTGCGCCTGAACGATGTTCTTGACGATTGCGAACCCGAGCCCGGTTCCCTTTTCCTTTGTTGTAAAGAAGGGCTCGCCAATCTTTTGCAAGACCTCTTCGTCTATCCCTGGCCCCTCATCGTTAAAGGCTATGTTCAATCTTTTGTCATATGTAAATATATCAATATGTATTGTACCACCCCCTGGCATTGACTGCATGGCATTAATCAATATGTTCAAAAACGCCTGGTAAAGCAAGTGGGGATCAGCCTGTATCTCAGGAATGTCACGATAGTCTTTTTTGATCTTGACTCTCTGCCTCTCCAATTCAGGTTCGAGAAAGGTCAGGTTCTTCTCCAGCACTTCGTCAACCCGACAGGGCATAAGATCAGGGATCTTGGGTCTTGCAAATGAGAGGAAGTCAGTAATGATCCTGTTCAGACGGTCTGTCTCTTGGATAATAACATCAGGAAGCCTATTCTTCGGATCAAAGGTATTCAGTCTTTGTTTTAATAGTTCTGCTGTACTGCTGATTATTCCCAGTGGGTTCCTTATCTCATGGGAAATCCCGGCCACCATCTTTCCCACAGTTGCTAAGCGTTCAGCATGGCTCAGCCTCTCTTTGAGTTCAAGTCGTTCCTGTGCTCTTCTCTCAATGATCTCTTCTCCATGCTTCACAACATAACGGAGGACGACAAAGAGCATTCCCATAACAAGAGCGGAGATAAGACTGATCAGGAGCTGAAAACGGGCAATGGTCTTTGAGTCTTCGGAAAGGTCCTGAACAATCTCCATAACTCCCAAGATCGGACCTTTGATAACAGAGAGAGGCCTTTCTGCACGCAACGGCGTATACGTACAGAGCTTTGTCTCCTTGGGAATACCTATCATCATCTCCCAGAACTGTCCCGTCCTGATCATCCTGAACGATGATTTTCCATTTACCGCCTGTTGATAATTGATTCCTCCCAGGCCTTTTCTTCCCACCAGTTTTTCATTGAAACTGTAAGAGATTATGTTTCTTAGATCATATATGTTTACCATTTCAACCTTAAAGCTGTGGAGTGTATTTCTTACCACCTTGTCGAGTCTTTCAAACTGGACCTTGTTTCTTAATTGAATCCTCCCAAACTGTAAGGCCGTGGGAAGGATAAACTGAACAAATATCTGATGATTGAGATTCTCAGCCATTAACGCAGCATAGTCTTTACTCTTTTTTAAAAGGACACTTTGGGCCCTACGAGTAATAAGGCTGGAGAGGATCAGAGTTCCAAGGAGAATTACAAAAAGGCTGGTTAAACTGAAATATTTTACCAGCTTAAACGGCTTTACATGCTCTCGATTATTTGTATTTATCACTATGGCTTGCTACTCAAGTTCTCGTCTATTGATATGGTTTCAAAACTATACGGTTATCTGGTATTTTTTCTTTTTCGGCTGAGCACGAGCCAAAAACTCCAGCTTATCTCCATACCCCTTTCGTCCCATCATTCCATAGGTAAAAGCTTTTCCGGTTTCCACCCCTGGTTGATCAAGAGGGTTTATATTAAGGAGTCCACCAGCATAAAGGGTCTGGACCTGAAGCATAAAAAGCAGCTGACCTACGGTGAATGGGTTGATTTCAGGCACCCTAAAGACAGCATGGGAACGACTATTCAGGAGGAGAGAAAACTCTATTGCCCTTTCTTCTGCCTGGATCAGTTCATCAAGGGTATGATCTCCTAGATAGCTAACACCCTCTATATCCTTGAAGCCAGATGGAATCCTGAGCGTCGTTCCGTATTTTTCGATAGAGATAAAGGTGATCACCTTGTCAAATGGGCCTTCCACATAAAGTTGAGGTTGGGAATGCTGGTCAGTAGCCCCAAGGGGACTTACCGGTGTTGGACCTACGTTTACGGTCTTGCCATCAAGATCGTATCTTTTTCCAAGGCTTTCAGCCAAGAGCTGACGATACCAGTCCCCAAAACCCTTTAGACTATCAGAGTATGGCATCATTACAGAAATGTGCTTCCATTTTTTTGTATGCGCCAGCACCTGTAGAACTGCGCCCATACCTCCTGGGTTCTTCCACGGAGAAGGAGTTTTGCAAGCCTTGTCGGCATAACGTGCCCCAACCATAATTTCCGCGATATCAATACCTGCCACAGCCGCTGGGAGAAGACCCACAGGGGAAAAGACAGAGAAACGCCCCCCACGCCGGAAGGAATGGAAAAGCTGTATGTAATACCCCTCCTTTTTTGCTATAGCCCTAAGGTTACCCTTTTCCGGGTCTGTTGTAGCAATTATGTGATCAGCATAGTTTTTTCGACCGACCCTCCTTATCAGCCTATCCCTGACAATCAGGAATTGGCTCATGGCTCGGCAGTCCCCCCGATTTGGTGATAACATTAAAGACCGCCTTTTCAAGGTCAAGGAACTCTAAAAGACCAGCAAAGGTTCTGGGATCGATATTGTCCGCAAAGAACACTCGTGGAAGCCCGTCTTGGTCTTTATCAGAAAGCAGGTTAGAGTATGGTGGGGCAGGGCCCTTAAGGAGAGCAATCCCTCCCAGTGCCGACCCCCTGTGCCTAATACGACAAGATTTTCACACTCCCTTCTGATCGCTTCAGATTTTTTGATCACTTCACTTAGCATATCATCATCATGCGGGAGTTCGTAAAAAGCGAGTCCTCCTGCTTTTCTCCGCCTCTTTAGATCTTGATGCACTCTGCCAATACGATCCTTCATCTCATCGATCTCATCCTCACCTATTCCGTGCAGGGGGCCAATATTTTCCGCCATCATTCCATTAAAATCGAATGTGATACTCATCGACGTGATCCAATCTTTATCCTCCCACCGTTCCATAAAAGCCCTCCCGGATTCTAGGTTTCCAAGAAAAGTAACACATCGACTCTTTTGAGCAGCACGGCAGAAAAAATATATCCGTCGCAGCCCTTCAGTTACCCGCACTAAATGTTGGGCTGCTTAATTTTCTCAAGGACCTAGAGTGTTACTAAGAAAATATCCTCTGAGTTCTCTGTGACCACCTATGAGCTATCCCCTACTAATTCCCGGGGATAGGAACGTTTGATAGTAGTGTCTTTATGTCTTCATCAGAAAAATGAATGCCAGCCCCAAAAAAGAATGATTCTCTTCCATCGGTACTTATGAAATCGTCGAACCCTGCTGTTACATAAAGATATTGAAATGGGGTTAGGTCAGCCTTGAATTTCAGGTGAGCATTCCTGTCAGAGTCAAAATCGAATGCCTCCAGTGATAGGACCAGATGGTCCTGAAAAAGATAATAATCTATGGCCGCACCTCCTGTGGATTCGAAGATTCCTCCCCTGAGCCCTAAATCATAATAACGTTTGGCGATCTGCGCAGAAAACTTGATGGCATCTTTATCCGTTTCTTTCTTGTACTCACTTGATATAACTCCACCCTTTGTGGTTGTGATCTCAGTTTCAGTAGTTCTTCCCGCAGGGTCGTCCACGACCTGAAGCAAATAATATTTGTCTTCCCTGGGTTGTATCCGAAGGCTTAGATACGACTTTACTTCCTCGCTGTCAAAAAGGTATTCGCCCCTGTAATTGAGGTATGTGCGGAATCTTTCGTCCTTTTGGAGATATTCGTTTATACTGGTAAGTGTGGTGTTAATATTGTCTACGGTCTCTTCCTCGTTAATAAGCTTGCCGATTGTTCCTTCTCCCTTGTTGATCTTATCCGAGACCTCTTTTAGGGAGACCAGGACGGCCTCTAAATTCTTAGCTGTGTCATCCTCGACCAATAGCTTGCCGATTGTTCCTTCTCCTTTATTAATCTTGTCTAAAATCCCTTTTAGGGCGACCAGTGTCTCATCCAATCTGGCCGAAGACCGTCGAAGATTGGTGATGATCTTCGCGATTGCGCCCTTATTCGATGAGGTTACCTCTTTGAGGTCTTTTGAAAAATCCGTCAAATTAGAGATTAGCTGATTCATATTTTCGTTGTTTGCCTGAACAGTCTTATTAAGTGCGTCGGACATCTCCCTCATGTTCTTGATTATCATGCGGAGGGATTCTTGCCCCTCCTTGCCGCCAATAATGTTCAGAATAGAGCCTGTAATACTCTTGATGTCGTCCCCGATAGCAGAAAGTTTGTGAAAGAGTGTATCAATATCTGCAGGTGAAATGGTCCTGACAATACGTCCTCCAGGCTTCAAGGGCGGTGCATAAGGGGATCCCATTGTGAGCTCCACGTACTTGTCGCCCAGCACCCCTTTTGTGCGTATTGAAGCCACTAGATCGCTTCCTAGTCGAATACCCTGACGAATAAGGAGTGTGACTTTGGCCTTCCCCTCTTCCAGAGATATATCCTTCACACGACCCACCTCTACACCAGCAATCTCAACCGATGCGTTCTTTACTAAGCCGGCCACAGAATCAAAATATGCATAAAGATCATAACCACGAGCCCGACCGATCTCGAACTTGCCTAACCTTAGGGACATGTACCCTAAGAGGATGATTCCAACTACTACAAAAACACCAACCTTGGCCTCTGTGCTAAACCTGGCCATACTTCCTCCAGCGGTTCAAACCACCTTTATTGGTCCGCTCTCCTTTCCCTGGATAAATTGTTGTAACACCGGATTTGGTGATGATTTGATATCTTCCGGAGCCCCTGTCTCTATTATCTTACCCTCATACAGCATAGCCACTCGGTGTGCAATCCTAAATGTTCCTTCAATGTCGTGACTGATCACCACATATGTAGCACCCGTGTGCCTTTGCGTCTCCACAATCAGCGAGTTTATGGCATCGGCCATAATAGGATCAAGGCCCGTGGTCGGTTCATCAAATAAGACTATCCTGGGATCGAGCACAATAGCTCGGGCAAGCCCTACCCGTTTGCGCATCCCTCCGCTCAACTCTGACGGCATCTTATGAGTCACACCCTTTAACCCTACCTGCAGGAGCTTACGCTCCACTATCTCATCGATCTTTCGTCGGTCTAAACCGGTGTGCTCCACGAGAGGAAATGCCACATTTTCGCCGACGGTTAGGGAATCGAACAGGGCTGCCTCCTGAAAGAGCATTCCGAAATTCTTCCGAATTTCGTTCAACTCCCGCTCCCTCATCCGAGTAATATCCTTGCCGTCGATAAGGATCTGCCCCTTGTCCGGTCTTATCAAGCCAATCATATGCTTCAAAAGGACACTCTTCCCCCCTCCACTCCGACCGATAATAACAGTTACCTTCCCCTCCTCAATTTCCAAGTTTATACCATCCAACACCTTATGAGTTCCAAACGATTTGTGGACATCTATCAACTTTATCATGTTGTCATAACTAATCGTATATTAACCACGCAACGGCATTTTCCGATCTTGGCTATAAATGTAGTAGCTCTCTCCTCAACAAAACCACGGTACGCTGTATAAAGTCGAATAGGTTACGTAGGAGGGTTAATCAGTTCATAAACTTTTAGCTCCATCCGATTAAAGGGCGGCCGTGACCATAACTGATTCTTTTTCCGTAGATATTCGGTTATCCTATAAAGGTTGTTGTATATTATCCTGTGAAAAACAGTCGTCTATATATTTTTTTGCATGAGGGCAAACCCGAAAACCCCGCCTCTTAACTCTGAGGAGCAACGAAGATATTTGCGAGCAACGCCAACCGGTTGGCTATACTATACAAGATACTTGCAGTTGCAGCACACGGCAATCTTATTATCTCTGTGCCGTTCATACTGGCTACGCAAAATTTTTGACCTCGTGCAAAAAGTATATTGACGACCGCCTTCTTTGCCCATGATCGCCTGAGAAACGGATTGGAGTAACCGAATACTTACCCTTTTGCGATTTAAAACATAACTGCTGTAAGGAAATAATCGCTGATTAGTATTGATACAGAAGCAAAAACTACTGATTGTGTGGTTGCCTTTCCCACCCCTTCTGCCCCGCCTTTGGTGTAGAAGCCTTTATAACACCCTATCAGCGTAAGGATCAGACCAAAGCAGGAGGACTTAATCAGGCCGTGAAAGATATCATTCAGCTCCACAATCTCGATCATCTTTGCCACGAATATCCCTGAATTTATCTTCAGAAGGCCTACGCCTATGAAATACCCTCCTGCTATGCCGACAAAGTCGGAAATAATGGTCAGGACAGGAAGCATCAGTACCCCAGCAATGATCCTTGGAGCTATTAAGTACTGGATAGGATTGACAGCCATAGTATAAAGTGCGTCGATCTGTTCCGTAACCCGCATTGTTCCAATTTCTGCGGCCATAGCAGAGCCTGCTCTCCCGGTAACCATCAGGGCAGTGAGCACGGGTCCCAGTTCTCTTGTCATGGAAAGTGCCACTGTCGCCCCTACAAGGCCCTCAGCACTGAACTTTCGAAATCCGTGATAGGTCTGAAGAGCCAAAACCATCCCTGTGAAGGTGCCGGTCAGGAGGACGACGAAGGTGGAGCTGACACCTACAAACTCCATCTGCTTAAGGATGATTTTCAGGCGATAAGGGGGCCTGATCATCCAACTCAGGGCATTTAAAAAAAGGAGCAGGATCCGACCGAACTCCTCTGTTCCACGAATAATATAATTCCCTGTAATTTCAAGTAGTTGTAGCATCGACGAGTTATAGCTGTCTACAGGAGGAAAGGTTCTGTGGGTACTTCACTGGCCTTGGTATTATTCCCTTAATACTCTGATCATATGCGACTATTTAGCCGAACAAAGTCCGTTCAGGCAAGACCTTAAACCTTGAAAGAAGTTGTAAGAGGCCAATTTCTTCAAAATGTCAAGCTGTTAACTAAACGAACTTTTTTTGGCTAAATGATCACGATCATACAGATTCCAACCGATTCATCAACCGATGTTAGTTCAGTACAATGGACAGAAATAACCAGCTACAATCAATCGGTTATAATATGGATTTAATAAACCCGTCAAAATTCCACACGGGGCTTTTCTAACGCGGTATAATTGAATTCGGTCTTTTTCCTGATTCTTTTCTACTTCTTTGTCATGGTGAAAACACCGTCCCAGTCTTTTCCAGGCGGATTTGCCCTGAGTTCGTGGCACCGCTCGATATAGAGTCGGGCGGGCTGGTCGTCTGGCGCGATATCCAAAACTCGAGAAAAATACTTCAAGGCAAGATCCCAATCCTGTCTCTTGTACGAGGCAATCCCCATCTGGAACAGTTCCGCGCGTTCCATTACCTGTGAGGGAGTATCATTTCGCCCGAGGAGCTCAAATATGGTGACAGGTTTCTTTTTTCCCTTTACTCGTACCATGTCTAGCTCACGGCACACAAATTCCCCCAAAACCTTACTATAGGTGAACTCGCTGATAATTATGTGGGAACCGTAGATCTTGTTTGCTCCTTCCAGTCGTGAGCCCAGATTTACACTGTCACCCATTACAGTATAGTCAAAACGGACATTAGACCCCATATTTCCCACTACCATCGGGCCGGAGTTGATGCCAATGCCGACGTCGATGTATGGAATATTCCGTTTTTCCCAGCCGGGCCTTAGCTCTTCCAGGGCCTCCATCATGTCTAGTGCAGTGTTACATGCTCGTGCAGCATGGTCGTTCTGATCAATTGGAGCGCCAAAGACGGCCATAATGGCATCGCCAATGTATTTATCCAGTAAACCGTCATATTTAAAAACTATATCAGTCATTACAGTAAGGTATTCGTTCATCAATCGAACAAGTTCTTCTGGCGTGAGACCCTCGGAAATGGTGGTAAACCCTCTGATATCAGAAAAAAGCACGGTCAAGTCCTTCTTCTCTCCCCCAAGTTTGAGCTTTTCTGGATCCTTTAGCATCTCATTTACCACGGAAGGGGTGACGTAATAACTAAACGCCCCTCGAATCTTCTTCTTTTCCCTTTCTTCGGTAATATATTTATAAATAGTTAGGTTGACATATAAAAAGACAAGCACAGACATAGGGTAAACGATATTGAGCCAGGCCCCCTGGTGAGTAAAAAGGTATTGACACAGGAGGATATAGGAGATGAATAGCAGTGTTGTGACTGCCATTCCCTGAACAGGTCTAAGGCGTGGAACCAGGAGTCCAAGTACCACACCAACAAAGATTATACTTAGAATATCGAAGAAAGCCGCCCAATTAGGTCTCTGAATAAAGTCCTGGTGCAGGATGTTGTCGACCACGTTTGCATGAATCTCCAGTCCAGGAAAGATGTTTGCAAATGGTGTCACGCGCAGGTCAAAGATACCGATTGCCGTGGCTCCTATGAGGACGATCTTACCTTTAAAAGTCTTTTTAGGAACTCTTCTTTTCAGAACGTCTGTTGCTGAGACATGAGGAAAGGTCTTAGGGCCTCCGCGAAAGTTGATCATGAATAAACCGTCCTCATTTGTGGGAACCTTCAGTGACCCCAGCCTGACATCGCTCACGCCGAATTCGGCTATGGTTGCGGATAGCATAGAACCTTCCTTATAGGCTCTTAAGACCTGTAAAGACAATGAAGGGAAGAGAAGTCCCTTGCACTGGATGATCATTGGTATCCAGCGAACCGTCCCATCAGCATCCGGAAACATATTAAAATATCCTGCCAGAGGCGTGGCACTTGCTATTAAAGGCACATTTGATTGGGGCATATATGCTCTGATCAATGGATAATCTCTGGCATTCCGGGAAAGATAATGAACCATGTCAAATTGAGACGTTTGTATATTCTTGAGATGCTGACTAATGTCATTTTCATCTACATGCTCCAGACCTTCCTTTGACATCTGAAAGAAATATCCCAGGACCACGTTCGCCTTTGAGTGTTTTATTGCACGGGCCAGGATTAGATCGTTATCGGCATTCCGTCTAGTCTTCTGCAAATAACGCTCCAGTTCTCTGTTATGGAGGCGCAACCTCCTTATGGTCCTGACGAATTCGTCTACCACATCTATCGTACTGCTCCTGTCAGGTTCCAGAAAGCCGATATCAAAACCGATCACCTCAGCCCCGCTGTCTGACAGGATGTTTATCATCTCGGCCATCTTAGTCCTTGGCCAGGTCCATTTTCCCTGCTCTGCTAGGCTCTTTTCATCGATCACCACAAGAACGACTTCTGGTCCGGGTCGGATTGGACCTCTTGACAGAAACCTCAGATCGATGGTTTTAAGTTCCATGATTTCTAGGAATGGAACCTTCCATTTATATGCCACCACTCCGACAACGATGGCAAACACAGTTATCCAGGCAGGGGCTATTTTGAATATTTTTCTTATGGAATCGGTCAATCTTATCTTCCTTTTTGAAGGGAGAAGTCCATTAAAAAGTTAAGCCTTTAAATGAGTTACTATATGAGGGTTTGTAATTAAAGTCAAGATAAATACTATCAGTCCAAAAACTAAAAGGAGGGCTCAGGTTTTGCACCTACATGAATTCCCGGGTTGGCTTGAGTGGCAAGAAATGGAGTTCGTCGCCGTTATTACGAAACCTGTCTCAGTTGACTTACGGAGAGGGAATCCGGAACACACTCATTTTGGAAGTCTTGTAGCACTTTAGCCTCTTGAAACAAACACGGCCGCATCAAAAGAGAACCCGAATACTGAATTATACGATACAGAGTGAAGGATAGAAGATTATGAGTTGACAATAGTTGCGGGGCGGGATTTTGCACCCGCCGCTGTCATGGGGGTTTAGAAAACGACCCACACCTAAGATCTGTTGGTGGGTGGCAAAACCTCAACTACAGCCCTTTTAGTCTTTCGATCCCCTTCAGTAGTATATGTCTTCTGTACAACCCTTAGGCGATCCTCGGCAAAAAGGCGAATACAATCAACATACAGCTGCCATTCAAGGCGAAGACCTTTCTCCTTGATGGTTTCAATGGTATCATGTGGCGTAATCTCAAAGGCTTTCTGGCCTATTATTGGCCCTGAATCTTCACCATAATCGACAAAATGTACGGTGCAGCCACCTACCTTGCAGCCGTAGCGGTATGTGTCTCCATATCCGTCTACGCCCGGGAATGAAGGGAGGAGGGCGGGGTGTATATTCATGATACGAGGCCTTCCAGGCTCGATGTTCACTCTGTCAATAAAATACGGGCTCAGTTTCCGCATAAAACCTGCTAGCACAAGAAGGTCAAAGGAAAAAGACGCCATGTTCCGAAGCAGTTCTGCTTCAGCAATGGCCCTCAACGTAAAATACTTGGCGAGCTCCGCTCTACTCCTGTCAGCTGGAAATATAGACTGCCTTGCCAGAACTTCTTCAAGATTAAAATCTTTAGGAATCGTATCCTGACTAAGCCGATCCTTATATGCCTTAACAATCTTCCTGTAGTCCACTATAAACGTGGGAATGCCGTGCCTTTTGGCACGTTCTAGCCCGTAGGCATCCGGGTTATCTGATCCGACAAATACAACATCTGCCTTAAGCCTGCCCGACTCGCAGGCGTCAATTATGGCTTGAAGGTTTGTTCCACTTCCGGAAATAAGGGCGCCTATTCTAAGCTTTTTCTCCATTGCTCCGTATCCTTTGTAAGAATTTGTCGGAATGCTCTGTCCGGTGATTTTTTTACCCCGTTAGAGAGACTCACCGATTTCGATCGGCGGTTACTACCGATTAGAGCCGACGGTGGTTTAACGTGACCGTCACAGCAGCCCGTTAGAGGACGTAGTTCTTTAACCCCGTTTACGTAATCTCAGGCCGTCATTTGCGGAATCTTCTTCAGCATGGGACCCCGGCTCAGGAATTATCCGCTGCAGTTTTTCCTCTGCTTCGTTCAGCCGGTCTATCAAACGGGATGATGGACGTTTGCTACATTTGCTTAATAGGTAGTGAGTTAGCCAGGGGAGGGCGGCTGTAAGATCAAGACGACAATAGACCGAGGATGTTTCTATGCACTCAGCACTCGTTTTACCCCAGGTATGCCCTTCAGATGCCGTACATCCGGAAAGTGCACCATTATCCTCCACATCTACACATATCTGAACATCGATATCGAATCCACGCTCCGGTACCTTCAATATCTGGCCCAGGAAAGGTTCACCCTGAAGTGTATAGTTTTTAGGTACCCCACCGCCAAATATCCATATTGCTGTTTTTCCTCCATTTTCACGGGCCAGATTCTGGAGGGCTGCCATCTGAAAGATATCCCTGAACATGTCGATACACAATTTGAAGCCTGGGCTTGTTCGAGATAGGTAGACAGCATTCAACAAGATGCTCCCGTCCTGGGGGGCCCCGACAAATACTGGTACCCCCTCCTGATAACAGGCAGAAAGGATGCTTGAATGACCGGTTTTATTCTCAAGTTCAATCTGAGCTATCAATCTCCCTAGTTCGTAGTGAAACTCAGGAGTAGTCATGGCGCACTGAAAGGAATCCTTCATTAAGAGTTGTTGCAGGAAGGTATCGGTATCAAGGAGAGATTTTTCATCAATGGCAAGATCGTATATCCTTACAATCTTTTCCAGACGGAGTTTGGCATCATCCACATGCGGAGAAATCTCACGAAAGAAAAACCCAAGTATCCTGTGTAGGTCATGGTACAGATTTGCGCCAGTAGTACATAGAACATCAATATATCCGTTTCTTAGAAGGGGTATCAGGGAAGAGGTGTGAAGCCCGGCCGGAGTCATGGCTCCTGACATGGTTGCAAACACGGTAAAGTTTTCATCAATGCTTCTTTTCATCAGCCTTGCAGCCTCGCGCAAGTTTCTCCCGACAAATGCATTAAAGCTCGACTCCAAAAGCTCTGCTATTGTCTCGTTTCCTGTAATCCCTGGCGGATCTACTATGTTGTTCCTTTTTTGTGCGCTGCTATCAGTCATTTTTACTTATTCCACCTACACAATATACTAGGATCTTTTGCGCAAGCCTGGCTGCTGTAAATTCTGAAATATACGATCCCTCAATCTTCACAAGTTCGCATATGTCAGCTCCGACCACTTGTTTCTTTCTGCCCAAAAGCTTTATTAGGCCTACAACTTGACGGTACATAAGCCCTCCCGGTTCCGGCGTTCCCGTGCCTGGAATGACAGAAGGGTCGAGACCGTCCACGTCTAATGTCAGATAAACCCTTTCAGGAAGCCTGCTCAATACCTCCTCCATCCACCGATTGTCAAAAGGGTGAAGGAGGTGGGCATAAAAGGGCGCATATCCTCTTTCCTTAATAATGGATGCCTCCTCCTCAGAAAAGGAACGGATACCCACCTGTACTACAGGAAGCTTAAAGTCATCCACAACTCTCCGCATGACGCATGCATGGTTATACCGACTACCATTCCATTCATCCCTGAAATCAAGATGGGCATCTATCTGAATTACTCCAACATCGGGAGCGTGTTCTGCTACTGCACCAATAGTCCCGATTGAGATGGCGTGGTCACCACCTAGCGACAGAAGAAACTTTCCAGCCTTTAACACCTTGCCTGCGATCCTGGATATCTCCTTAATTGCAGCTGGCGGATCATCACACGGTTCGTAGGGATAAAGAGTATGTATGTTCAAACTACCCCAGTTAAACAGTGTTTCTTCATCCATGAGCTCCATCTGCGCAGACGCCACAAGAATGTGATAAGGAGCTTTGCCGGTCCCTGACCCGTACGAGGGAGACCTTTCATAACACAACGGTAAGATCACCGCATCTGCACGATTTGGGGAAGAGGTCTGTATTTCATGTCCACCAAATGGTATGAAAGGTGGGATTCTCATTATGATACGAAGACAGCCGCTGCAAGAGTCGTTGTCCATAGCCCGCCTTCTGCTCCCACTGCGGCCTGACTGATGTGGAAGGAATTAACGATCTTGCCGCTCATCTTGTAAACCTCGCGCCGCTCATCATAATCCTTTTCAGGATCAAATTGGATCCCAAGGGTGGTGGCCAACATGGAAGCAGCCAGGTCTTCTGCATACTCTCCACCCTCTATCTCTGTCTGTCCAAAGGCGTGATGTTCCGAAAGATAACCGTACCTACCCTTTTCAGCAGGGAGGGCAAGGCCTATGCTTGCCACCAGTCTTCGACCTGGTTCTTTGCTTTGTTCTTTGGCAATAACACAATAGGTGATCTCTCCCGGCTTTAAACGACGTAACCCTTCCTCTATGTCGATAATCTCGCAATCGCCCGGAAATATGGAAGATACAGAGACAATGTTTAGATGCGCAATCCTGGCATCGCGCAATGCCAGCTCAAAGGAGGTTAACCTCTCCTTATGAACACCCAAACCCTTAGTAAAGAATACCGCACTTGGAACCATCATGAGAACCTCCAGACAATTTTTTTAACCCATGCAATTATGGGCTACTACAGAGGAGGGTAACTTAATCAGTAAGTTAATGGACTTAGAAGAGTATCAGAAGGTCTTTTTAGTGTCAAGTGAAATTCCCTATGTGTACCTCGGAGGTCTAACTACGATCCATGTCAGATCCTTCAGGGTATTCTCCTCCGCTCACCCTCTCGGAATGAGGAAATTTCAGTTGACAATCTTAGCCCAACAATCTATTTTTAAAAACTATTTTAAGCTCATACTCCAGAACGAATTGTGGTAATTTTGAGAAGCCTGGACTTTTAATTTCTATGAATAACAAGGACATAGGAAAATACACCTTTTCTCTCTTGGATCGTGAACAAAAGAAGAGAATCTGCCTTTCCTGAGGAATTCGAGAGGTGCCTCGGGGGAGGCGGCGGTATCATGATGATAAGTGCAAGAAGAGGTTGGAGTTTACCCTCTCTCTGGCCACCTCTTTGATCAGGGCACTCAACGTCCGTTTTGCCGCCTTTTCCTACACTGAGAAAAAACTTATCCTGGATGTATTGCCCAAAGGCTCAGATGTTATCTCACGTTTCATCTATCCTCGAACCCCGGACGAGGAAGTACATAGAGATTTTTTAAGACTAGTATGCGAGGCCGGGAAGGAGTGGCATCAGAAAAACAATGCCACTGGTTCAAGATGGAGGGCCACAATGGATCTCCTAAAGGAAAATGCATGTTATGATATTCCACCCCATACCATTATTCCTACTACACAGAAGAAGCCGGTCTTAAATTCCAGGGCCAAGACCGCCTTAAAGCTCCTTAAACTTACCAAGGAGCAGCTGATGTCCTCGAACAATAGGGATGAGATAAAGTCTGCATATCGGAAAAAGGCATTAAAGTATCATCCGGACAAGGGCGGTAATGATTGTCTGTTCATAAAGATAAACGAAGCACACGCTGAACTTCTCCAATGGATCGAAAACCCTAAATATCAACGTCGAAGAACCCTAAAAACAAGCTGGTGCTATGACGCCTCCCGAAGAAGATGGAGTCCTCCTTACTGGGATCTGTAAAAGCTCCACACTCTATGAATGGTCGCAAAGGATCCCCTGTCACATCCTGGATGATTGGGACATGGTTTACCCTGTTAAAAAAGTCCCGTGGGGAAGCACGGGTCGAAATCGACATTTATAGGCGAAAGTCTGGTAAAAAGCCTCATTTTGCTCGCTCCGTGATCAATTTTGGAAGAAGATTCAGAATTCGCCTGACTGGATTTCAAAAGATAGGGTTTGCGCCCTCAAACAGATTGAAATTTTTTACGCCAGGCCCATTCTGAATCTTCTTCCAAAATTGCAAAAGGTCGTTCGTAAAATGAGTTTTTGCGAAACCACCACAGTTCATTGCTCGCCCTTTAATCGCCTAAAGCCAACATGTTGCGCAGGCTAATTTCTTCAAAGAGCTGAGATGTCACATTTGCTCGAATATTTTTGTCGGGTAGGGTTACGAATTAGAAAAGGGGGGAGATAGATTGGAAAAACATCATAAATTTTCTCTATGGTATCTGTTTATCGGCGTTTGGGTGGTTCTGATAATAAATAACCTGTTAGCGTCGATGCTTGCCATCAAAACCATCCCTTACAGTCATTTTCTAAAGCTATTAAAAGAAGGTAAGGTTCATGAGGTGTCTGTTACCGCAAATGAGATTAGGGGCAGGCTAAAAGATGGAATATCTGATCCGAATACACCCAGACTATTCAGGACCGTAAGGGTCAGTAATGACCTAGCAGAACTATTAGAAAAATACAACATAACGTTTACTGGAAGGGTGGAATCTACCTTTTTCAGGGACCTTGCCTCCTGGGTTATACCTGTATTCTTATTTGTTGGGGTCTGGTATTACCTAATCAAGAGAATGACAGGACAGCAGGGATTTATGACGCTTGGTAAGAACAAGGCGAAGATCTATAAAGAGGAAGATGTTGGTGTTACATTTGAGGATGTGGCCGGGGTGGACGAAGCAAGGCAAGAATTGATAGACGTGATAGAATTCTTGAAAAAGCCTGACATTTTCACCGAGCTGGGAGGTAAGATGCCAAGAGGTATACTCCTTGTTGGTCCGCCCGGTACGGGGAAGACCCTCCTTGCGAAGGCTGTGGCCGGTGAAAGTCGGGTTCCTTTTTTTTGCCTTAGCGGTTCAGAATTTGTGGAGATGTTTGTGGGGCTGGGTGCTGCTAGGGTCAGGGATTTATTCACCCAGGCCAGGGAACATGCACCATGTATTATCTTCATTGACGAACTGGATGCCCTTGGCAGGGTAAGAAGTGCTGGTGCTTTTACCGGACACGATGAAAGGGAACAAACACTGAATCAGCTCTTGGTAGAGCTGGATGGATTCGATCCCAAAGTTGGGGTCATACTAATGGCTGCAACTAACAGGCCTGAGATATTAGACCCTGCTTTGCTTCGGCCTGGTCGTTTTGATCGGCATATCCTTGTTGACAGGCCAGATAAGAAAGGGCGGGAAAAGATATTAAGAGTCCATTTGAAAAACGTGAGAGCGGGACGGGATGTGGATATCGAACGTATTGCCAATATGACGCCAGGAATGGTAGGGGCCGACCTTGCCAATCTGGTAAACGAGGCGGTCCTACTTGCTGCAAGACGCAAAAAAAAGGAAGTAGGTATGGAGGAGTTTGAAGAGGCAGTGGAGAGGGTCGTGGCAGGACTTGAAAAAAAGAATCGTCTCATAACCGAAAATGAACGGAAAATCGTGGCATATCACGAGATAGGACACGCAATTGTAGCAATGTCTCTTCCAGGCCCAGACCCGGTGCAGAAGATATCGATCATACCGAGGGGGATAGCAGCCTTAGGCTATACCATGCAGGTCCCGACCGAAGATCGTTTCCTGATGAAAAAGAACGAACTCTTGAACAAGATCGCATGCCTACTTGGTGGAAGGGCTGCCGAGGAGATCCAGTTCGGAGACATCTCGACCGGGGCTCACAATGATCTTGCGCGAGCGACAGAGATAGCAAGGAGTATGGTGACAGAATACGGGATGAGTTCAAGGTTAGGGCAGGTCTATCTCGCCAGCGAAAGGAAAGCACAGTTTCTGGATTCAAAACTTAGGGAGACAAGGGAGTATAGCGAGTCCACGGCCCAGATAATTGACAATGAGGTCCGTGAAATAATAGCCAAGGAGTATCAGAAGGCGATAAATATATTGGAGGCCAGAAAAGAAATACTCCAAACAGGTGCTAAACTCCTCCTTGAAAAAGAAAAAATAGACGGAAAAGAACTTGAGGCGCTTATGCGCTGAATAGCCTAGGCTTTAAGAAAGAGGCTTTTTGTAACACTTTGGAGAAATCAAACTGCACAAGATATTCAACTCCAGTAACTGCGGGGCGGCCACGGACACACTCTTTTCAAAAGGCTAGAATCTTACAGATCTTCCTATGTTTCATATTTCTTAAGGATAATACAGCCATTGATACCTCCAAATCCAAATGAATTGGACAGGGCGATCCTAATGTCTGAGCTTCTGGCACGATTTGGGACATAGTCCAGATCACATTTGGGGTCTCTTTCTTCGAGGTTAATGGTCGGGGGTATAATCCCCTCCTGTAATGTCTTGACTGTAAATATCGCTTCAACTGCACCAGCCGCACCCCACATATGACCAATCATCGACTTGTTCGAGCTGATCATGATCTCTTTTGCCCTGGCTTTGAATACCTTCTTTATGGCGAGCGTCTCGGTTTCATCTCCCAGGGGCGTTCAGGGCAGTGGCCTTAGTCCTCGGAATTCCGTCCGACGAACTGAAGCGGAGCG
>DTYH01000141.1 GCA_012961955.1 Desulfobacterales bacterium
ACCCCCCCGCCATATTGCTATCATCATGGACGGAAATGGTAGATGGGCCAAGAAACGTGCCCTTAATCGTGTCATGGGGCATCGAAAAGGGGCCGATACGGTCCGCGCCATTGTCCGGACATGCCGCGAAATCGGTATACAGATTCTAACATTATATGCGTTTTCCTCAGAGAATTGGCGGCGACCGCACGGGGAGGTCTCGGCCCTTATGGCCCTGCTCAACGATTTCTTAAAGTCACAACTTTCAGAAATGATGGAAAACGGAATACGTTTAAATGCATTGGGTCAGATTGAGCGTCTCCCTGAAGATGTTCAGGACACACTCAAAGAAACTATGGATAAAACAAGGGAGAATCAGGGAATGCTCCTCAACCTGGCACTAAGTTATGGAAGCCGGGACGAGATCGTAGATGCTGTAAGGAAGATTGCCTCGGATGTCAGTGCAAAAAGGCTTCGTCCCGAGGAAATCACACCTGATCTGTTTGAGAAATACTTATATACCAGTGGAATACCTGACCCCGATCTCCTTATAAGGACGAGCGGCGAGATGCGGATCAGCAATTTTCTACTTTGGCAGATCGCTTATACAGAGATATATATCACTAGCACTTTATGGCCAGATTTTGGGAAAGAGGAATTCATGCAGATACTTATGGACTATCAGAGAAGGGAACGAAGGTTCGGTATGACAAGCGAGCAGATTAAATCAAGACAATCGTGAGGAGTATGGATAGAACCTTCCTCCAGATCTCTCATCTTCAGAGAATTACCGACATCAAAATGCATTTGAAACGATGGCTCACCGCGGTTTTTGCAGCACCCCCCCTAACTCTATTTATCTTAAAATCAAGCCAGCCCTATTTTGCCTCGTTTATTGCCTTCATAGCTATGCTGTGTCTCTTTGAGTACTATTCGTTTTCCCCTGCTCGGAAATTGACCATTATGAAGGGTTCAGGATTTTTTGTGGGTATCCTTTTGATGGCTGGGATATATATAGGGGGTATATCCGTAGTTCCAGAAATTATACTCCTCCTCTTTTTTACCTTAGCCGCCACTGCCCTGATTCAGTTTCCCAAGAACAAGATTACACCAAATGCATTGGCCAACCAGTTCATGGGCCTTCTCTATATCCCATTCTTGCTTTCTCACCTGATCCTAATTCGAGCCTGGGATCAGGGAGTAGTATGGATATTCTTTGTTCTATCTGTAATCTTTGCTGGTGATACCGGCGCATATTATGCAGGAAACCTTTTTGGTCGTCGGAAACTCTCACCTTCTATAAGTCCAGGTAAGACCCTTGAAGGTTCGATTGGAGGTTTGTTAGTGAGCTTGCTGGTGGGAATTATATTTAAAAAGTTCTGGTTCACAGGCCTTGCTTGGGGTATGTTCATTTTTGTAGTTATTCTGATAGAGGTAATGGCCCAGATCGGTGATTTGTTTGAGTCAATGCTTAAGCGATCTGCTGGCGTAAAAGATTCAGGACGGTTACTCCCAGGTCATGGAGGGTTGCTCGACCGAATAGACGGCCTTTTATTTGCTGCACCGACCCTATATTATTTAAAGATGAATCTGTTCTAAGTTGATAGTTGTAAACCATTGGCCACGTAAACCCCGTTAGGATCTTGCCCGGGGCATTAAACCCAGTATAAAAAAACATGTAGGTTATCAATTTTGACCCTGCGCTTCTGCACGGGCTTTTCTGAGAGGGTGAAGGTAATCATCGGTTAATATAGGTACGTTGATTGCTCTTTCCGATCAGGCAGTATACTTCATAGCTGATTGTCCCCATCTGAGCCGCAATCTCTTCAGCAGTAATCCTTTCCTTGCCCTGGATCCCCAGTACAACTACCTCGTCTCCCTCTTTTACGTCAGGGATACCTGTTATATCAATCATGGTTAGATTCATGCAAACCGCTCCCACCACGGGTGCACGTCTGCCGTGTACAAGTACCACGCCCTTGTTCGAGAGAAGACGGCTATATCCGTCGTCGTATCCGACAGGGATAGTAGCAATGGTCTGTTCTTTATCCGTAATGTAAGACCTACCGTAGCTTATTGATGTGTTTGGAGGTACGCGCTTTATCAGAATAATCCGGGACTTAAACGTCATGACCGGTCTTACTGGGATAGATTTCTTCCAACCTGAGGAAGGTAGCGAACCATAAAGGAGGATCCCTGGTCGTACCATCCCATAATCTATCCCAATATGACCCAATATGGCCCCGCTATTTGCAATATGCCTCGCCGTATTGAAGATTCCAAACCTCTGGCACTCGATGATGGCATGCATAAACTCTCTCATCTGCTCTTGAGTATATGGATGATCCGGCTGCTCAGATACAGAGAAATGAGAGAATATTCCTTCAAGTATGATCCCCTTCAATGACAAAAGTCTTTTTAGGAAACGGCCAATCTCCTCAGGTCTGATACCGAGTCGTCCCATACCAGTGTCCACCTTGAGGTGGACAGGCGTTATCTTTCCTTTCTTTAATGACATATCAGAGAGGCTTCTGGCTATCTCAAATCGAAATATGGCCGGAGTGAGGTTGTGTTGAACCACTTCTTCAACTTCCTCGTCCATAATCCCCATGAGTATCAGGATAGGTATCTTGATACCAGCAGCCCTGAGTGACAATGCCTCCTCCAACTCAAAGACGCCAAGATAATCTACTCCTAGCCCGGAAAGGGTCTCTGCAACTGGAATCATACCATGCCCGTAGGCATCCGATTTGACGACAGGCATGATCCTAGTTCCTGCCCCTACCCACTTTTTGATTTCCATAAAATTATTTCGAAGTGCAGAAAGGTCAATAATTACCTGATTTAGTATCATTTGTTGGCCCCAAATGCTTTGGATAAAGCCTCAAAACTTGTTCTGATCAGGTAAATATTCGACTGTCCCGCAAAGGTTGTACATTACCCCGTGAAAGGCAGGGGCCAATATGTTTTTTTCATGAGGGCAAACCTAAAGGGTCGACCTTTTAACTCTGAGGAGCAACTAAAATGTTTCCGAGGCATGCCTAAGCGTTTGACAATAGCACATAAGACTCTTGCAGTTGCACCGTACGGCAGTGTTATTATGTCTGTGCCGTTCATACTGACTATACAAAATTTTTGACCTCATGCGAAAGAATATGTTGGCGCCTGGTTCAACCTTATCATTACCTTGAAAACGGAGCGAGCCCACCGAATATTTACCTGTCTGTCGCCAAGAGGTCCGCAAAATCTTGTCCATGCGTAAGACTTGTTAATCAATACCAGTAATCTAGCTAACGTTCTCTTACCTAACTCCTTTATTATGATTTCCTGAGAAGTTCAATTTGTTCAATAAATGGACTTTCATGACCACCTCAATGTTAATCATGAAACCGTTTACTCATATGCTAGGGCTTTCCACTGCGCTTCACGGCTCAACGGTCACGACTCGTTAGAATAAACCAGAAGTTCAGTAGTAAACCCTTTCCAGGTGCTCTCTACACGAATTCTTCCCCCAAAGGATTCAATGATTCGTAGGCTTATGGCCAGTCCAAGGCCTCTCCCTCTACCCGGAGGTTTTGTGGTTTAGAACGGATCAAAGACATATTTCAACTCAGACGACGGAATTCCGCGTCCGGTATCCGAGACAGAAATAACTAGTGTATCTTGATCATCTGATTGATCGTAGGCCCAGATATCGGAAACACCTTCATCCTCTTGTTTTGTCTTTGAACCTTTAATCGTAGTCGAAATGGTCAGGTTCCCACCTTCCGGCATATCGTCACGGGCTCTCAGGAAAAGGTTTATCAGGACCTGCTTTATCTGATCCGGGT
>DTYH01000142.1 GCA_012961955.1 Desulfobacterales bacterium
GGAGAGAAATAAAATGAATGCCTGTACCGATATTTTCCTTGTATAAAGCGTGCTGAACTGTATCTCTATCTGCCCTTAAGTTATCTAAGTCTATGAGTATTGTGTACAAGTGCCTAGCGTGTCTTGTCCCTTTCTCTTTTGGGGGAGGCGTAAAGACCGGTAAATCATTGAACGCTTCATCATACCTCTTCCATATCTCCTCCCTCCGCTTCAGATACTGCTCAACCCTCGGCAATTGGTGAATGCCAAGGGAGGCCTGGATGTCCATCATATTATATTTGAAGCCCGGAAGGACCACCTGATAATGCTTAAACCCCTCGTCAGAATACCGTTTCCAAGCTCCCTCGCTGAGGCCGTGTAGCCCATACATCTGTATTTTCTCCGCCCATTCCTTATTGTTTGTGGTTACCATCCCTCCCTCGCCGGTGACGACATTTTTTGTGACATAGAAGCTAAACGCCGTTAGGTCACCAATATTACCGATTTTTTGCCCTTTATATACAGCTCCTATAGCATGTGCAGCATCCTCAATAACCAGCAGGTTATGCCTAGCTGCAATATCTAAGAGAGCATCCATATCGCAAGGACGTCCAGCAAAGTGAACGGGTATCAGAGCTTTGGTCTTTTTAGTGACTTTTCGCTCGATAGCCTCCGGGTCTATATTCATCGTGTCCTTCTGAATGTCTGCGAAGACGAGGGTGGCCCCAGTGTGAATAATAGCATTTGCCGTCGCAGCAAAGGTCATCGGAGTAGTAATCACCTCATCCCCTGGTCCAACGCCGGCAGCAAGCATGGCCAAATGCAGCCCTGCTGTGCAAGAGCTCAATGCTACTGCATACTTACATCCGATGTATGCCTTAAACATCTTTTCAAATCGTTCGACCTTTGGGCCTGTCCCAAGCCAACCCGATCGGAGAGTTTCCACAACTTCTTGAATCTCCGGTTCCTCTACCCTTGGGCTACCAAAGATGAGAAGCGACTTCCTTACTGGGGTGCCACCATATAGAGCTAACTCCTCCAAGGTACCTCCCTGTCTTTAAAATGTGTATTTCGTCGGGCTACTGATAAACTTGCCTCAAGCCTCCGTCCTTGACCTGTGTCCATACCCGATAATAAAATTCTTCTTGTTTTTCAGCAATGCGATCCCAACTAAACATCCTCGCCCAGGCTCTGGCTTCTTTTCCCATTTTCCTTCTTAACCGTCTATTCCTTAAGAGAATATCCATAGCCTTAGCCAATGCCTTTTGATCCTCAGGTGGTACTAAAATACCCGTCCGGCCATCCTTAATCACATCTGAAAGGCCAGGGATATCTGTCGCAATGATGGGCTTTCCACAAGCTGCAGCCTCGAGGGAGATAATAGGCATAGTATCATACCTTGACGGGAGACATAGAAAGAGACAGCTAGCCAGCAGGTCATCGCGAGTGCTATTTCCCATAATCCTGCCCAAGAAGTGCACTCTATCTTTTAGGTTACACATCTTTACTCGACGCTTTATTTTCGGCATATCCTTATGCCGCGTGTCCCCTATAATCAACAATCTCACGCCAGGATGTCTATTAGCAACTATACCAAACGCATCTAGTAATATATCTATACCCTTTTGGTACACTTCCAATCTTCCTACAAAGAGAATGTAATCCTTCTCCATAGGTTGAATAGAAAAAAGTCGGTTATCTATCCCATTCGGGATAACCTCAACGTCTACATCATGGGGGATCAAGCTTTTAATCAGTCGCCCCATAGCCTCGGTTTCCACGATAATATGCTTAAACAACCTGAGCCCATATTTCTCCAAGAAAAACGGAGCTATTCCTAATATTTTCCTCTTTCTAAGACTATTTACTCCGTAATAGTTTAAGACCAACGCCGCTACAGGTTTTTGAGAGAACAGTGGCGAGAAACAGGGTGAATTCGCTGTGAAATCTTCCACGAGTATGTCGTATGTCATACTCTTAATAACCTCTCTTGCTCCTAACACATATGTTATCCTACTTAAATCATAGCTCTTACAGGAGCCAATACGCCGATACTTCACGCCCTCAACTGTACTATCCTCAGCCCCGGGGTAGTTCCCAGTCACGACGGTAATGTCATGCCGTTGTGCGAGCCTTCGGTTCACCCTCTGGGCCCTAACTGCTCCGCCACCCCCAACCCATGGATTCCGGATATCATCGTATATTAAATGCAGGATCTTCATGCTCCACTGTGCCCCGATAGACATCAATTATACCATCAGTTACTTTACTCCACGAAAATCGAGCTCTTATATATTCATATCCCTTCGAACCTAACCTCCGGGCAAGTTGCCCGTCTTCTAACACCCTTACTATGGCATTCGCTAAGGCCAAAGGATCCTTCTCTGGCACCAAGATCCCAGTTTCGTCGTTAACAATGATATCTGCTATCCCACCAACATCTGTGGCTACAACGGGTTTCTTGTAGCTGAGGGCTTCCAGTAGGACCACACCGAGCCCTTCCGTATCCCCCTTTGAATCAACGATCGCCGGTAGGACAAAGACATCACAGCCCCTATAATACCGGTCAAGCTGTTTAGAGTCGACCTTCCCGACCAATTTTACTGCATCGCTCAGCCCTTTTTTCTTTACGAGCTCCTCAATTCCACGCCTCTGGTGCCCTTCCCCTACCACGATGAGCCTGGCTTTAACCGACTGATTCACCAGCTTTATCGCCTTTACCAGGTATTCAACCCCCTTCCTCTCTATTAGTCTCCCTACAAATAGGACGTTCCGGGTTTCTTCCGATTCTGATCTCCCTGAGCTAACCGGACGTCCAACGTCCTTCTGCTCAAACGGTGAACCATAGGGGATTACCTCAACAGCCCTCTTGTATACGACCCTTACTTTGTTGGCGGTAAAGGAGGAGTTAGCAATCACACGATCTGCTCTTTTTATTAACCATGCCAGTACAATTTTGACGAAGCCAAGCTCACCTATTAACGAAAGCTCGGCCCCGTGAAAGTTCAAGATCAGCTTTGAGCGAGACAGTCTGCCTCCCACATATCCGAAGATCCCATGTGGAAAGGGCCAATGGACGTGGAGAATATCAAATCTCTCCCGATGACAATACCTGATAATATCTATGACTCCAAAGAGGATGTAA
>DTYH01000143.1 GCA_012961955.1 Desulfobacterales bacterium
ACCAGATTTTAGTTATACTAAATATTTATCAAATAGCCTGATAGTCATGATGGTCGTTCGAAGTGGATAAGTAATGGTCTTGGTTAGTTGCATAATCACTCTTATGAAGTATTTATGGAGGGAGAGTAGAGAATAAATGTTAAAATTCAATTTTTCTGAGTTGATTTAACGATTCAATTTTTCAGTTTATATTGCTCCACAATATTTGTGAGAATGGTTTCTAAAAAATAGTGGTAACGATTCCGCGTTTTCAAAAAATTGTCGCAGCAGGCTGTTCCTACTCTTCATTGTCCTCTCTTTAGTAGTAGGAGCGGCTTCCAGATGCGACGCGATAGAGATCCCTTCAAAGAGCTAAGCTGCTACGATTTTTTAAAGTATGAATGCCGACCTATAAGATGGTATCCTGCAATCATATGGAATTGAGCAGATACTATATTTGATTGATAAATCAACTGGTTGTCGGAACTCAGAGAGTTGAGTAAAGAAAAAAGGGTATGCAAAGGTTCTATTTTTGTCCCAGGTGTGGAGGAAGATTAAAAGATGTAGGTCAATCCCTTAAGACAAAAGCGGGTGAAAAGGTAAGAAAGAGATTAAAGTGCTCTTCATGTGGTCGTATTTTGTATGAGAACCCGATAGTGGGGGTTGCTGCTATTTTGCTAGATGGAGATTCTATACTTCTTGCCCGCAGAAAGGGCACCTTTTCCGGTCAATGGTGCATACCATGTGGATATGTGGAGTACGACGAGGATGTTCGCGAAGCAGCAAAACGGGAATTCTGGGAAGAGACAGGACTGGAGGTAGAGATAAGGGAAGTTTTTGATGTACATTCAAACTTTCATGATCCCGAGTGCCATACAGTGGGGATTTGGTTTCTGGCAGATTGTATCGGAGGCGAGCTTCGGCCTGGAGACGATGTGTCAGAGGTCTCATTTTTCCCGCTAAAAAATTTACCTGGAGAGATTGCCTTTCCTACTGACAGGTTAGTTTTAGACAAGCTTAAAAAGAGTGTATGCAAATGAAATCGCTGATCTTTTTCTTCGCCAAGACTATTTTCGAAGAACGTTTTAATGACCACTCAAAAGGGTTTTGGTTGGTAACAGGTTGTAAATTCTTAACAATGACGCTTTCCGCAACTAAGGACAGAGCAGGGGGGATATTTTTCCTGGTGTAGCTCGATGTTTTGCCCAAGGAAAGTCCCCACACCCGCTGTGTATGTTGCAAAGAGCCGGATATATGCTTAAACTGGATTATCATCCTGCTTCAGCAGCTCTCTAGCGAGGAGTAACGCTTCGTTTTTGGAACCGATCTTTTTGTCCAGATATGCGTTTCTTACCTCTCTTAGGATCTTTCCGATAATTGGGGAAGTGGAAAGGTGGAACTCGTCTATAAGATCGTGCCCAGTAATGAGAGGGGTAATAATCTTTGGCTTTACTTCAGAGAAGTACATTTTCAATATCTTTTCGGTAAACCTTGAAAATGAGTTCACCAGTTGACTATCTCTTGTCTTAGCCCTTTGGTCTGCCAAGGCATGAACTAGAAGTCCTATAATATCATCCTGATACCTGTTCAGGAAACGATTGATTCCTTTTGTTTTAAGAGACTTTTCCTGATGCGCGTTGAAGAGGTAAAGAGGATGAGAATGATTTTCCACGATTAGCCGCACGTAGTATGTGTCGTGGTTAGACATTTTCAACCTGGTACATATCCTTAGAGCCAGTTTTCCGCTCACTTTTTCATGACCCGTGAAACGAATCTTTCCCTTGTCTTTGTATCTGCAAACCGGTTTTCCTAAATCATGAAGAAGGATAGACATCTTTAAGAGTACTTTTCTCCGATGGCTATTCAGATAATCCTCTATCGGGTCGGAGTATGAAGGACAGATTATGTTGTAGCTCTTTAGGATATTTTCAAGCTTTCGATAGGCGGTTGTTATGTGGTGAAAGACATCAAAGACATGATAGACGTTCTGTGTGCACCCAATACACGGTTTTAGCTCAGGAATGATGTGTTGAAGCAACCCAACATTACACATCTCCTCAAGATAGGGAAACGAATCGCTTGTCTCCATCATCTTAAAGAGCTCAGCCTGAATCCGTTCGTAAGCGGCAAGTTTTAGAAGCCCTGAATGCGCTCTAATTACCCGCAGTGTTTGACGGTGCAAACTAAATCCTAGTACAGTCGCAAGACGAAATGCCCTGAGCATACGCAAGGGGTCTGACAGGAGGGCCTCTTTAGATATCAATCGGATAGTCTTTTTTTCCAGGTCGGCAAGACCACCTGTTACGTCGATAAACCTTTTCTGCCTTAGGTCATACGCAATGGCATTGATAGTAAAGTCACGTGCTTTTAGGTCGTCTTCGATCGAAGAACCGGCCATAGAGCTAAAGTCGAGTGTATTTTTGCCTGCCATGATCCTGAATATTGACTTCTCCCCTTTTCCCATCCTTATTACCCGAACACCAAGATGGGAGGCTACCTTTTCTGCAATCGGTCTTGCATTGCCATCAGCTATAAAGTCAAAGTCGCTTGATCGCCGGTTCAGGAGGAAGTCGCGAACGGACCCTCCTACGAGATAGACAGACTCATTCTGAAGGAGCGGTAGAATCTCTCTTAATCGAAATGGATTCATTCCTGGTTCTCTCAGAGCAGCAGGTTCTTCGCCTCGTAACTGTTCACGGTGTGAAAAGAAAGTCCTCACCCCGCGAACAGTTACAAATATTCCCCTGGCCGGTGTCCGCTATAAAGGTTACAGACAGATAAATAGGTATTTCATCGCTGTATTGTACTTTAAAACTTGACAGATTAATAATAATATATATAGATTTTTCGAAAATGGAGAAGTTTGTCAAGCATGAATTGATTACAGGTGCGGATCATGATCACTGTTGCAGTTACCGGTAATGCAGCTTCCGGTAAGAGTCTGGTTTGTGATATATTTGAACGTCTGGGGGCATACGTAATCAGTCTGGACGAGCTGGCCCGGGAAGTAGTTAAACCCCATACGGAAGTCTTTAAGAAGATAGTGGAACATTTTGGTGAGGAAATATTAACCCCAGAGGGTGATTTGAATCGCAGGAGGTTACGCCAGATTATCACGACTGATCCAGAAGCCCGCAAGACCCTGGAACGTTTTACTCACCCTGCAATCTTTGACTTGATGGATAAGGAAATAGCATCCATAAGGACTGCCCGCGGAGACCGTATTATTGTCATAGAGGTGCCCCTCTTGATAGAACGCGGCTTGCAGGATCGTTTTGACGTTGTAATCCTGGTGGATGTAGAATCAGAGATTCAGAAAAGGCGGCTTTCTATTCGGGACAATGTGTCTGATAGCGAGGCTCAGGCCCTTCTCGCGATACAGATGCCCACGGAAAAGAAGCGTAAGTACGCAGATTTTATCATAAAGAACAACGGATCAATGAAGGAGCTTGAGATAGTGTCAAAAGAAATTTATAAAAAAATAGCCGAAAGGTCTTGACATCATCCTTATTGTAATATATTTCTTACCAAGAATAAGACCTGCCCTGGAGAACTTTGTAATATACATCTTTTTGACAGTTATTCGCAGCAACCCAGAAATCATAAGATACAATCCCTAATTCCCCAATACCTCTGTCTTTTCCATCAAGGAACCAGCCCAACACAATTGACATGCTTCGGTGTCTGGATCAGGAATTATAAAAAAGCGATAAAGTTGTAAGCGCGGGACTATAGTGAGGGATTGAGTATAAAAAATGCGATTTTGTCTACGATAACAATAACATGGTAGTAAGGAACAAAAAATGAATCTAGCGGAACTAAAGGCAAAAAGGATAGATGAACTGACCGAGATGGCCAAGCAGTTTAATATTGAAGGGGCCACGGGAATGAGAAAGCAGGAGTTGATTTTTGCGATCCTGCAGGCCCAAACAGAGAAGAATGGCTTAATATACGGTACAGGCGTGCTTGAAACTCTTCCAGACGGTTTCGGTTTTCTTAGAGCCCCTGATTACAATTATTTGCCAGGTCCTGACGATATCTACGTATCGCCGTCTCAGATCCGTCGTTTCAATCTTCGTACCGGCGATACAGTATCGGGTCAAATTCGGCCACCTAAAGAGGGTGAACGCTATTTTGCCCTCCTCAAGGTGGAGTCAGTAAATTTTGAGGACCCCGAAACAGCGCGTGAGAAGATTCTTTTCGACAACTTAACCCCACTTTATCCCGACAGACGGATTCATCTAGAAAGAGAGCCTGACAATTATTCCATGCGTATCATGGACCTTTTGACTCCTATCGGATTCGGCCAGAGGGGCTTGATCGTTTCCGCGCCCAGGACAGGGAAGACCATGTTGCTTCAGAACATTGCCAACAGCATAAATGCCAATCACAAGAACACTGACCTGATTGTACTCCTGATTGATGAACGACCTGAAGAGGTGACCGACATGCAGCGTTCGGTCGAGGCCGAGGTGATCAGCTCTACCTTTGACGAACCGCCGCAAAGACACGTTCAAGTGGCAGAGATGGTGTTAGAGAAGGCAAAACGCCTTGTGGAGCATAAGCGTGACGTCATAATCTTGTTGGACAGCATTACGCGTCTGGCCCGTGCGTACAATACCGTGGTCCCTCCTAGCGGGAAGATACTATCCGGGGGGGTCGATTCCAATGCCCTGCACCGTCCTAAACGCTTCTTTGGCGCGGCACGAAATATAGAGGGGGGAGGAAGCCTCACCATCATCGCGACGGCCCTCATCGATACGGGGAGCCGAATGGACGAGGTAATCTTCGAGGAGTTCAAGGGTACAGGAAATCTGGAGCTTCAACTTGATCGACGATTGTCGGACAAGCGTATATTTCCCGCTATTGATATCAATCGCTCCGGAACCCGAAAGGAAGAGTTGCTCCTCCCACCAGAGGTTTTAAACAGGGTCTGGATCTTAAGAAAATTGTTGTCATCGTTAAATCCAGTGGATAGCATGGAGTTTCTACTTGAAAAGATGAAAGGGACTGCAAATAATAAAGAATTTTTAAATTCTATGAACAGTTGATCCTTGGATCTTAGGCTAGAATCGATCTTGAGCCAAAAGAGGAGGGTTAATATGAAGCAAGGTATTCATCCAGAATATTCTCAGACAACGATAACATGCGCCTGCGGTAATGTGATTGAGGCAGGTTCCACTAAGAAAGATATTAGGGTTGAGATATGCTCTGAATGTCATCCATTCTTTACTGGGAAACAAAAACTCGTAGACACAGCGGGTCGTGTTGAAAGATTTCGCAGCAAGTATGCGAAATTTCAGAAAGAAAAAGAGAAGAAGGAAAATGCAAAACCCTAAATTTGTCTTCTTTTTGACACATAACTAGTCTTTGTGATCTTTAAAAAGGGGCCAGAAAAGGTAACAGTAGGCGGTCGGGCGGTTATTGAGGGGGTAACAATGCGTGCTCCGGAATCCATCGCCATAGCGGTACGCCGGCCTGATGGAGTGATATTGGTTAAAGAAGAGTTTAGGCTTTCCGTTTCGAAAATGTCCCGTGCCTCAGAAAGTCCATTTTACGTGGTTCTGTAGGTATTTTCGAGAGCGTGGTGGATGGTATCAAGGCATTGACCTATTCAGCAAGCCAGGTGACGGATGAAGAGGACTCGTTCTCTGGGTGGATGGTCAATCTTTTTTACTATCCTTTGCCCGTTAGGTTTGGGCTCCCTTTTTGTGGCTTTGCCACATATATTAAGCGTTTGGATCGGACGACTAGTGGTTCAGGGTCGGGGTGTAGACAGCATACCCTTCCACCTTCTTCTTGACGGTATGATTAGGGTAGCCTTTCTTACTGGATACATCTTCACGATATCTCTAAGAGACTCGTCACGCGTTTGTGTGTTTGAGTACCATGGAGCTGAACAAATCAATTTATAAATATGAGGCAGGAGGGGAGGTTTTCGTTGAAAACGCTAGAAAGTTTTCGACTCTTCATCCGCGCTGTGGAACGGCCTTTATCCTGATCGTCATTCTGTTAACCATTCTTTGTTATTCCCTCATATTTTCTATACTTGCGAAGATGGGATGCTGTTCCTGACGCCGTTTTCGGTATTGTCCTTGTCAGTATCCAGGTTTTGTTCCTTAATCCAGTATACCTGGCTTGGCTTAGGGGATAATTAAATTTAGTGATAGGCGTCATAACCATCCCGTATCTCGATTGTTAATCTTACCGGGCCTATCGGTACAAGAGACTACTAGGCAAGAGCCATCGGATGAACAGCTAGGGATAGCCTTATCAGCACTGAACAGTGACCTGAAGGTCCGTAAAGAAGTGATTGGGGATACGACCTGACATGTATGAGAGGTTAGAAGGAATCGAGAGCCGGCTAAAGGAACTCGAAAAAAATTTGAGCGATCCTGACGTGATTAAGGATCAGGAAAGATACCGGAAATATGCCAGGGAACATGCCGACCTGGAGAAGATTGTAACAGTTTTTCGGGAATACAAACAGGTATTGGACGATCTAAAAGAAAGCAAGAGCCTACTTTCCGATCCTGATACGGAAATAAAAGATTTGGCCAAAGAGGAGGTCAACAGACTAACAAAGCGTCTCGAGGAGTTGGAGAACAGTCTAAAGATACTCCTCCTCCCACGTGACCCACATGACGAAAAGAATATTTTGCTCGAAATACGTGCTGGAACCGGCGGGGAAGAAGCATCGCTCTTTGCTGCTGACCTGTTCAAGATGTATGCCCGTTACGCGGAGTTGCAGGGTTGGAAGGTAGAGGTTTTGAGTAGAAATACCACCGATGTTGGCGGATTCAAGGAGATTATTGCCTTAATCAGCGGAAAAGGGGCGTACAGTAGGTTAAAATACGAGAGTGGAGTGCACCGGGTCCAACGAGTTCCAACAACCGAATCCCAGGGGCGTATCCACACCTCAGCAGTTACAGTGGCGATCTTGCCAGAAGCCGAAGAGGTGGACGTGCACATTGATCCTAATGATATCAAGGTGGATGTATTCCGTTCTTCAGGCCCAGGAGGTCAGAGCGTAAATACCACTGATTCTGCTGTGCGGATAACGCACTTGCCTACCGGACTAGTAGTAACATGTCAGGATGAAAAATCCCAGCACAAAAATAAGGCCAAAGCCATGAAGGTTTTGCGAGCACGGCTGTATGACAGGATGGCCAGGGAACAGAACACCAAGATTTCAGAGGCTCGCAAGAATCAGGTGGGGAGTGGTGACAGGAGCGAGCGGATACGAACATACAATTTCCCACAGGGCCGAGTAACCGATCACCGGATTGGGTTAACACTTTACAAATTAGAAGATGTTATGCAGGGGAATATCGGAGAAATAGTTGATGCCCTCATAACCCATTACCAGGCAGAGGCTATTCAGACGGAGGAATCGGAGGCTAAGGATGCCGCGTGAGACCTGGACCATCCTTGAAGTCCTAAAATGGACCACCTCCTATCTTAGGTCCAATGGCATAGAACAGCCGCGACTGGACGCAGAGATTCTCTTGGCCCATGCCTTAGGTATAGACCGAGTCGGCCTTTATCTCCGATATGATCAGCCACTTACCGATTCAGAACTGAGTGCGTACAAGGGGCTGATACGGAGGCGGATCAGGAGGGAGCCGATTGCGTATATCACTGGGCTAAGGGAATTCTGGTCCCTCGACTTATTTGTCACACCAGATGTCATGATTCCCCGCCCTGAAACAGAGATCCTGGTAGAAGCCGCACTGTCACTAATAACGAACAAGAAGACGACTAACCACTGGACAGTACTTGACCTTGGTACTGGCTCGGGAGCTATCGTTATCGCCTTGGCATGTAAAGAACCGGCTCAAAAGTATTATGCTACCGATGTTTCAAAGGCAGCATTAGGGGTGGCCAGGAAAAACGCATATCGTCATGGAGTGGAGGGGATGATTACCTTCCTTAACGGTTACTGGTTTGAGCCGGTTCGGAACCTTGGCAGATATTTTGATATGATCATTTCCAATCCACCCTATATCAAAAGGTCACATCTTAAGAATCTGGCCCCTGAGATTAATGAGTACGAACCAAGGATAGCCCTGGACGGGGGAGAAGACGGTCTAACAGCCCTACGTTATCTGGCCAAACATTCGGCAGAATATCTATCGCCAGATGGAAGCATCTTGTTTGAGATCGATCATGAACAAAGGGATGCTGTTGTAGGTTTGCTGGCAGAAACCAAAAGATACAAAGACATCGTTGTCCTCAAGGATTACAGTGGCCTTGATCGGGCAGTTCAAGCCAGGGTGGCTTAATTATGGGCGACACTTCGCAGGTTTTATACTCTTAAATTTTTCCTTTAGTTTCTCACAAACTATTTCCGGCACCATTCCCTCAATCTTGCCTCCAAAATGAGCAACCTCCTTAATGGCAGATGAACTGATAAAAAACCATCGAAAACCCGTCATAAGGAATACAGTTTGAATATCACGGCTGAGTCGTCGGTTCATCATGGCCATCTGAAACTCGAACTCGAAGTCGGACATGGCCCTGAGGCCGCGCAGTATAGCACAGGCCTTACGTTTTGCTGCATAGTCGATCAGAAGACCCTCAAATGTGTCTATTTCGATATTTGAGATTCCCTTCACACTCTCACGAATCATCTCCAAACGTTCTTCAATGGTAAAAAGGGCATTCTTGCTGGGATTGACTGCAACAGTGACGATGACCTTGTCAAATAGGGTCAAGCCCCTCTGAATTATGTCTAAATGACCATTGGTAATGGGATCGAAAGAACCCGGATATACGGCAATTTTCTCTTTCATTTTACCCCCGGTTCATGATATAGAGATAAAGACGGATTCTGCTGGCAGACTTGTAGTTTTATTAGAATACTCCCTGACTGCTCACGAGGTGAAGATTTTCTTTGAAGTAGTTCGGACAAGACGTTTACCCCGTGAACAGTTACAATACACCAACTGTTACCTATGACAAACCTATACCATAGGAGTATAAAACGAGACAAGGGTATTTCCATAATTTCTTTGATCTGTTCTTAAGATACCTGCTAGCTCTTTTGGAACCTGTTCCCAAATGCTGTGTTCAATAACGATGCATGCATTGTCGGCAATACAGTCTGCTTGATGGAGCAGATGGAGTGTTTTTACCACGTAGTTTTTGCGATAAGGGGGATCCATAAATACGATATCGAATGGAGGCGATATCGATCTTAACAATCTTAAGCCACGAAGGATATTCCATTTTAGTATTTTGCTCTGTTCCTGAAGTTGACAGGTTTGAACATTTCGTGAGATGATCCTTATAGCCCGGGGTTGGTTATCCACAAACAAGGCCTTTGAAGCGCCTCGACTTAGTGCCTCGATTCCGAGGCTTCCTGTTCCTGCAAAAAGGTCAAGAACGGTGGCATCTTTAATATCATCAGCAAGTATGTTAAATATCGATTCCCGTAGATAGTCCGACGTGGGCCGGATATTCATAGTTCCTACAGAATGAAGTTTTCTTCCCTTTAGATGTCCGCCTATTATTCTCATTTTCTGTTTTTGTGATGAATCTTTAGACTTTTTTCCTTTATACTCTGATTGGACCGAAAAAGCTTCACCCCGGGAAGAGTCACCATATGTTCAGGAATGATAATTTCCGTTTGACTTTATGGTTTTAGGGTACTATTATTCAGCCTTCCGCAAAATGACTTTTTACAACACCATCATTACCCATCCCTTTATTTTATAATATGAAATAGCATAATGACAGGAGAAAGTTATGCCTATCTTCGAATTTCGATGCCTTGAGTGTGGGAACATCTTTGAGAAACTTCTTACTAGTTCGAATGAAAAAGCGGAAATGGAATGCCCCGAATGCCGATCTACCACATTTGAGCGGGTGATAAGTCGTACCAACTATGTCATGGGTTCAGGTCCGGGCGGTAAAAAACCGACACTCACCAGCAGGTCCTGCAGCCCGGGGAGTAGTTGTATGACTCTGGATATTCCCGGACCTACAAGGTGATGCCCTTCGCTCCGGCTTTGCTCCGTTCAGAACGAACATGAGAAGCACAGCAAGAGTCAACAAGAGCCGTTATCCGTGGTCAGTGTCGGTTGTTGGTGTCAGTTAGGTGACCACTGACAACTGACACCGTCTGAGAAGAAAGGGGAATATGGCCGATCAGGGATACGAACTCACCGATGAGGATAAAGCTCATATAAGGAAGATGTTTCATGAGGTTATGGTGCCGAAACTCATCAAATACAACGCTCGGATTGGGAACCTGAATTGCGAGTTTGCAGGAGACCGGTATAAAGATTGGAATATCGTGTTTATGTCAGATCGTTCTAGCTTTGAGATCGTTGAATTTGAATATGATAAAGATAGTAGAAGCCTTGACCTGAAATAAATCAATCATCGAATATAAGGTAACAATAAGATACCATGGAAGGAAGATTTTTAGGAAGGGATGTCATTGAAAAGCCTACCTGTCCCTTTTGTGGAGCGGTGATAGAGAGGCCAAAGGAGTTGGTAACACGGATGCCGAACGAAATGCCAGTAGGCGTATGTTCCTGTGGTGGAGTATACGCTTGTGATGTGACTGGCCATAATCTGGGGACTGCTATGATTGAAGCCCTTGTTGTGGCGTGTAACATGGATTGGGATCTGGCGTGGAATCTTCTCCCGGAAGAGGACTACCTGGAGAGGGAGATAAAGAGTTATGACTATGAGAGCCATCTAATCGTCCCAGGAGGAGCTTATGAGGGAAGGCGCGTAGCAGGAGCCCTATACTTTATAAGGTTACGCGAGGATATTCGTGAGGTCACTGAGGAAGGCGTAAGACGACGGATAAAGAAGGCCGCTCCTGTTCCTTCGTCTACTATCCCTAGGAAAAGGATTGGTAGGAGGTCGTCTAGAAAGAAAGAAGTAGAGGCATTGGTCAAAGGGTATAGGGTAGATTCGTTGCTATCCATGGCTAGAGAGGATAAAAGAATCATAAGAAACCTGCAGCGATTACTCTATTCAGCAGATAGCCTCATTCGCTTTAGGGCGGCTGAAGCCATTGGTAAGGTGTCTGCTGTAATCGCTCGTGAAGACCCAGGGACCATCTCCAAACTCCTTCAGGGATTATTGACATCCGTCATCGATACAGCCTCATCGAGCTGGGGGGCCGTGGATGCCGTAGGGGAGATTATAAGCAACAGGCCTGAACAGTTTGCTGGGTACATCCCTCACTTGTATCAATTGATTGCGGAGAAAGAGTTGCGCGTAGAGGTTTTGAGGGCACTTGGAAAGATAGGAGGGGTAAGGCCTGATCTTATCCGAAAAGTCATATTTCGTTTTATTCCCTTCCTCAAGGACGACAGCCCTGAGATTCGGGGCTATACGGCTATGCTTCTCGGAAACCTAAAAGCGCATGAGGCAAAGGAAGAGCTTACGAGGCTCCAGGATGATTTTACAGATATAGAGATATACTTGGATGGGGTGCTTCAGACGTTTAGCATAAGCCAGCTGGCGTCTGAGGCCCTGAATAAGATATGAAAATCCTTTACCTTTTCTCTTTCCCGGAAGGTGACCTACCGATACACGGAACAGCCCTCAAACTCCCACTCAGAATAACCCCCCATGAAATCCATGCGTTTATGACTGTGGTGATTATTTCCAGGCGATCAAGAATTTTGTCTTGAGTGAAAGGGGAGGGCAGATACTTGAGGCAATGAGTGACGCAACAGAGAGAAGGATAGGCCCGGAAGATATAGACACGATCCTGACCCGAAACGAGAAACATGGTGCACTCTATCGTATAGCCAATGTAGATGTTTTTGGCGGGGACCAAAAGATAAAGTTTGCTGTAAGTACTACTGGATCAGAGCAGGCCAAGGAGTGGTTAAGACGATGAATTCGACAGGATGAGGCTCCTGAAGCAGAGATTTAACCTCGAGTATCTTCCAAAGGTGTACTTTAAGAAGAGAATGCAGCTCGCCTCAGGAAACAGGTCTGAAACAATCTTGATGTCCCTTTCCGAATGGTTCCAGGGCTATCACGAATGGCACCTTTCCATAGATAATACGGATAGGCAGCAGGCGGTCATCTGGGACCTTGAGCAGGGCTATAGGTCTGCTTTAAAAGAAGAAATACGCGTCATATACAGAGATGCTTCAAAGGTTCTCACACTCCATTATGATATTAGCGATTTTCACCAAATTTGTCCGTGGCATCAGGCAACTGGTGATTTTGTGGTAATAGGAGATAGGGAAGATGTATCTATGGCTTACCACTGCCCGAATATATAAATCTATCATGATATTCCTTAATGAACAGGATATCAATCCGCTGATAGCTATTATTTTTTTCTTTCTGGACCTGACCGTTCGGATGAGGCTTGATAGGTTGGATGGAGCAGGTGCAACAGCATGGGCTGACGGTTCTGTCTTGCACCCAGTTGTAGAGGGGTTCTTTGAAGGACTCAAGGGAAAGCAAAGGGAGGGTATTTATGAGACGGGTAGAGGAGCGAATGAACTTGTTGGCATCCTGAAGTCGTTCAGTAAGGCTGAACTCGAGATGATGCTTATCCTGCTCCTTGAATTATATTCGAAGGCCTATCAGAATGATCCTTTGGTAGTAAAGCACCATCTGAGTGAACATGCAAGAGAGCTGTATCTCGCTATTCAAGATTTCCGCGTATAATGTCCTCCATGGGCATTCTTATAGCCTTGGAGACAGAGATGAGGAGAGATGCGACATTCATGTCTTCGCACCCGGTTTGCATTAAAAGCTCATTTGAAAGATGGTAGAGTTCTCTATACGTAGCATCCATGTCAAAGGTGGGATAGGTTTCCCCTTTCTTGAAGGCTGCCATGCTACATACCCGTCCCTTTCCGTGGATTGCTGTGGGAATTCCGTAAACCCTGCACGTGATTGGTCTGAATGGGTAGAGTATGCATTCCTGGTTTTGATCTAGGAGGGGACACCTGACCCTCTCCTTCGAAAGCGCAAAGACCCTCATCCGCTGGTTGTTCTCATATACTTTTAACCTTTCCTCTATTTCTAGCAAATCCTTGTCAGACCTCTCGGCCCTCAGGATGGCCTCTCTTTTTTCATTTCGATTTAGTTGACTAAAATGGTGTTTAATATATGCGGCTTCAATGAGAAACAGCCCGAATATGGCGTGACAGCAATCCGAGCAATGGATACGGCACCTTATGAAATCGCCATAGTCCCTCTTCATTATGAGGAATGCATGGTCCGCTTTCTTTACCAATAGTTTATATCTTTCAAAAAGGTTGTGCAAATCCATATGATCTGAAAGCCTACACCTGAGTCGTCCAAGCGTGTAGCAACTATTTTGAGCGGTATGGTTCTAATCTGCTGAGGAACTCGGGATGAACCTCAAACCCGAGTTCAACGGCCTTGTCCACGTGTTCGATGGCCTTATCGTGTTCCCCCTTGGAATAGTAGGCAAAGGCAAGGTTGTTATGGCCGAGCCCAAAGGAGGGCGCAAGCGTCACCAGCTTCTTTCCTATCTCTATCGCCTTATCCACGTCCCCTTTCTGGAGATAGGCGTTGGCAAGATTATTCCAGGCCTGAACTATCTTGGGATTCAGCTCAATGGCCTTCTGCAAGGCCTCTATGGCTTCATCGGTTTTTGCCATCTGCAGATAGGCAAATCCGAGGTTGGAGTATCCCCTTGCATATCTAGGTTCTATCTCGATAGCCCTTTTGTTGGCTTCCACCACGTTTTCCAGGTCACCTTTTTTAAAGTATATATAACCTAGATTTACATAGGCTTCAAACATTCTACCGCTGTTGGATATGGCTTCCTGAAAGTACTGGATTGCCTCATCCAGTCTGCCCTGCTGCATTAATGACACGCCTAGATTGTACTGGGAATTTGCGCATTCTGGATTTTCTGCCAGTATCCTTTTCTGTTCTGCAATAAATTCTTCTGAGCTTTGTGGTACTTTCATCATGGATAACCCTCATAGGTCATACAAAAAGAGGTCGCAATCCCCCCTGGATAGCGACCTCTATCGCTACATTTTATAAAATAGGAGATCAGGTCAGGCTTAGCGCTTCAGGTTTCGACTAATGATCCTCTGTTTGTCCTCTCCCTTTCAAGCCGTACATAGTAGTGCTCCCTGTGGAGAAATAGATTAATTTCTCCTCATTTACCAGAGCAGTCGCTGCCTTTTTGATTTCTCTAGACTTAGCATTTGGGAACACCTTTTGTACAGCCTTCTCCATATCCTTAAAGTAGAACTTGGTCTTTTTGCTTGATTCAGCAAAATCAAGGATGGCCTTCTTTATGTCTTCCATAATATTATATCTCCTTTATCGTAATATGGGGTTTGCGGTTAGTCAATGCCTCCCGCTGCCCTTGAAACCTCCCATGCAGCCTCAGTAAATTTGAATTGCGTGGAGGTTCTGTAAGTATCATAGGCCAATCGATAATCATCTATGAGATGTTCTGTAAAGGGGAGATCGCACTTCTCAAAGAATCTCTCCCAGCCTATACGCTCAGCCCAATCCCCGAGTCGCTCGTACTTTCTGGCGTCAGAGGCATAGACCTCGATGATCTTTTTGACGGTTTGACAAACCTCCGGATAGCGCGGGAAGTTGTTTGGTAGAAAAGGAACAACTACCTTGGAGAATTTGGGCGGGGAGATCCTGTTCGATATCTTTCCGCCCGCAAGGACAGTAACACCATCACCCTCTTTGTCAGCCAGCGGAAGTGCCATGCACATAGTGTAACAGTTACCACAGAACATGCATCGTTCTTGTTTGACCTTAACCGTCTTCTTGCCGTCTTCACTCTTGGAGGGTGAGATGGCCGCTGTAGGACATGCAGCAATTACCAGCGGAATCTCGCACACTGATTCCAAAACCTCATGATCTATGATCGGCGGTTTTCTGTGATAGCCCAGAAGTGCGATATCAGAGCAGTGGACAGCTCCACACATATTCAGGCAGCATGCCATGGAGACCCTGACCTGGGCCGGGAGCGTCATACCCTGGAAATAGTCAAAGAGCTCGTCCATGATCGCTTTTACCATAGATGAGGCATCTGTTGCAGGCGTATGGCAGTGGATATAGCCCTGGGTATGGACTATGTTGGTAATCCCAGCCCCGGTTCCTCCGATGGGGAATTTGTAACTGCCAGAGACGTGCTTCCTGCTCATAAGGTCTTTTTTGAGGGCCTCCACCTTTTCCAGGCTATCTACCATGAATTCAATATTGTTACGTGTGGTGAAGCGGACGTACCCGTCACAATGTTTGTCTGCAATGTCGCATATTTCCCGGACATTTTCAACCGTCATGAAACGACATCCGCCGACCCTCACGGTGTATACTTTATCCCCTGTTTCTGATACGTGAACTAACACTCCGGGTTCGAGTATCTCATGATAGAGCCACTTTCCGTAATTCTTCTGTATAACAGGTGGAAAATATTGCCAGAAGTGTCTCGGCCCAAGGTCTGTGAGCCGGTTTTCCATCGGTTTTTTCGGGTTATATCGTCCCAATCTTTCTTGAGATAGTGCCATAATATATAATACCTCCTGTTCTGTAACTATCTTTTGTGTCTGGATCGATAGTCTTTGATATCTCTTTGCCATCCACCGGGAACATCTTCTTCTTTCCAAAAGATGTAAGGGTTGGAGCGTGGTTCTTTCACCATTTGCGGGGCAGGTGGAATTTCTAGAACCTCGAGCAGTTTCTGTACGCCCTGTCGTTGTATAAGCTCTCCTAACCGTTCGCGATTCTTGCCTTCTTCCATCCACCAATCCCAAACCTTTTCCACGACCTCTTTGATGTTGTCATAAGGAGCCTCACACTTCATGAACGGAATGGTTAGCAGGCTCATCTGAGCACCTTCGAGGATTGGTGCCTTGGCTCCAAAGAGGATGCTGACTCCCGTATCTGTTCCAGGCCTTAGAGCCCTGGGCATGACGTTGATGCAGTGCATACACCGGATGCATTCCCTATTATTGATCACTAGCTTTCCGTCCTCCATGGACATACACCCGCTCGGGCAGAGA
>DTYH01000144.1 GCA_012961955.1 Desulfobacterales bacterium
ACATCCCTTGACTGTCTCGTAAAAAGTCTAATTTTGCTCTCTCCATGAGCGATTTTGCGATTCAGAATTCGCGTGGCTAGATCTCAAAAACTCGGGCTTGCGCCCTCTAGCAGTTTGAAATTTTTAACGCTAGACTCATTCTGAACCTTCTTCCAAGATTGCTCAATGTCGTTTGCAAAACGAGTTCTTACGAGGCTATCATCCTTTAATACCAACGATTCACCGTAGATACTCTAAATAGTCGACGGCCTCCCTATATTCCTCGAGAAGAGGAGAGACGGAAGCTGTTCATGATATAAGGAGAAGTGGGCAGCACTTCACCGAGTTTTGTAGATGGACACTACGTATGTGCGAATAGAAAAAGAGGTCACCCTTGACATACTGGAATTATCGAGAGGTTTTAAGTCGGCAAGACAAACTAAGACGTTCAGTCTATGAGACGCTTCGTGACGAGTTAGACAGCATCCTAATAAATTACGCGCTGATTGATTCGTACTGGAACTTCAGAAAGAATAATATTCCTTATCCGTTTGTACAAAAGCGTGAATTAAAACCGAGGGCTCGGGTTCCCGACATTGAATATGAATACCATAACAGGTTCTTAGTGATCTTTGTAGAAGATACCATTCCTCCTGTCCATAAGAAGTATATCCATTTCTTTGATGGCAATAAGGTAACCAAAGAAAATCTACTACAGTCCTCATCGATCCATTTTTCTAAGAAGTACTTTAAGAACCTAAAGATATTTGAGAATAGTAACTTTGCTCTCTTCCTGAAGGACCTCCTCCCTGTCGATTATGCCCTTCTTATTCAAAGGGATCCAACCGTTAAGGCCAGGAATCGCTACATGCTTTCCCATTTTCATGTGAGGATCGACTGGCCTATTTCTGACGCGGCTGAAGACCTGGGGAAGTATCTGAGGTATATCTCTAAGGACCTTTACGAAAAAGGGGATTCATATGCTGAAGAAATCCGGAAAAAGTTCTTTGAATATTATGGATTAGCAGCTACCGTAGGCGGCCGCCGTACAGCAGCAGCAGTAGCAGCCCAATACTTGAGGAGATTGCCATGTATATCCACAGTATACGTGGTAAGTAGTGAAGCACGGTCTCTGTGCAGAATCTCCGAAAGGGGGCTCTCCCGGTATACACTTATCAAGATAACCGAAGAGGAGATCAAGGATATCGTGAAAAACAACAGTCTGAATATGGACAGCTTTAGAGAAAATTATCTCATCGATATGTCGTCAGAATCTGGAGTGGGCATATTTCAGACCATTTATGATCATACAGTACATGCTCGTCCTCCAGAAGATGGGAAATTACGAGAGTTGAACAGCGACCTATTCTGGCTCACTGTAGTCAATCAGCTCCTCTTGCCAAAACCGAATGAGTGGAGATGTCCGCCCCTGCCATACAGTACGATATACACGTAAGATTCTGGCAGTCTTCAATTCGGGATTAGAAACGATCAGAATCGAACCGGAAGACCGCAGCGAGCCTCTCCTGATTCGGCAACCTCTTTTTTTGTCTGCTCCTGGCCTCTTCTTTCCACCTCCGGCATCATGATCGCTATTGCCATGAATAACCAAAACGGTTCCATAGTTCACACTATGATGAAAGACGATGCTCCAAGACAGTGACGAATGATAGCAAATAGTCCGGCAAGAACTCCAAGCGTCACCCCCCTTCCAAAGGGTGCTTTTGTGTTTCTATAATTTTCCTTTCTTGTTCCAGGTATATGTTCGTCCTCTTTGACTGTTTTGACCATCCGCTCCTTTACCTGCTTTGTTAGGATGAGTGGAGAAAGTGCTAGTACAAAGATCAAAGGGAGTGTTAAGATAATCCTTTTGTCACTCAAACAGAGGAAGGTAATGTACATGCGTATCATCGCCGGCCATAAATTACGGGACAAGGTTGCCATAATGGGTACAATGATTAGCACGGAACCCCGGCAAGGAAGATGATCTATCCCCGATCCCTTATATTTATATTAGGCCCTAAAGGATAAAAGAGCATAAAGACGAGATACCCGCCGAAGCTATTTGCCTCCCCGTGCTCTCCCTCAAAGGGAGCACTTACTCGCATCGCGATCGGAATCTGCATGAGGCATGAATATAAACCAGTACTAGGGTGAGGATGACCGCTCCGAGAAAACGCTTTGCTTGTGCCGTCTTTCTTCTGGATATGGTTTACCACCATAAAGTATGAAACATTAGTACTCCACATACTTGACTAGATAAAAAAATCCGGACAGAGGCTGTAACGTTACCGGCGAAGATTCCAAAAAGGGTGGAAAGAAGACGTGCTACCACATAAATAGAGAGAATATGGATTTATTTAGGGGTGTCCTTAGGGACAATTCCAATCTTTTATCAATCGCAGTGGGCGCAAACTGGCTGAACCCTGTTATTACCAAGAGGATATCACCGAGCCTTATCAAAACTGAACGACCCTCAGGTGTTCCTCCCTGTGTTGTTCCAAATTCGGGTGAAACTAACGTAGAAAAGATTAGGATATAGAGGGAGTATTCCGCATTTAAAAAGCTGACAATAATGACCATACCTAAAACCAGACCAAGGGCCTTTAGCGGAGATATCATAGATGTCCGGAACCCGATGATCATAGAGATTACGACGAAAAAAAGCGTAGTGATTGTGCGTGTGTCTGTTCTCACATGACTATCTATTCCAGGTCTCTGTCTCCATCTTGAGGGCGGTATAGAATATCTCCTTCTTGTCTGGCCCCAAATCGACTATTTCCTGTCCTTCCGTTTACGATGTTAGTCCTTGGACCTGTACCCCCCCTGTCCATCGGGATAGGCCGGATAACCGTTCGTGAATGAGTAGAGCTCTTCTTTGTAGTAGCCACGGGAACATAATATCGTATCTTATTGAAACCTAAATTGAGCGATTTTGCTCTGTAATAAATTGATATAGCATATCACCTGAACATGCTAATGACATATTACCTTGAGGGAGACCTGTGAGGCAGGTAATTGGCCGGGGTGGTTCCTGGGGGTTGGCCGCCAGTTGGGAACCCCATCCCAGTGTGCGGAGACACTTTTCCCCGGGCTTGCGCAATATCCGCAACTGGTGTGTGGCTACGCCCAGACAAGGTGAGGTG
>DTYH01000145.1 GCA_012961955.1 Desulfobacterales bacterium
AAAGCCAACACCACCCGGATACCGGTCAAAGATGAAAACGGTTGGGTCAAAGGTATCCATGATATCCGGTACGACCTCCATCATCTGGTCATCATGGAAGGTATAGATTCCTCTCTCTCCACGAAGGTGACGAACAAACCATTTACCTGACTTATCGCCAATACAGTGTTCAATATCCTTGATATCACACATCAGAGAGAAGGCAGCAATATGATGCATCACAAAGGCCACCCCGAGGATCCCGTCCACCAGGTCTGGCCTGGAGTATCCGAGTTGATCCAGCACTTCCTGAAATATGGTGAACCAGTAACTTGTGGTATGCGCTTCCTGATCGGGTAAAGAGACCTCGCCGTAACCGACATTCTCAGAGGTATAAAATCTGATCTTCTTAAAGCCCACTACCCTACTTGTCACCTGAACCTCTCCGTGTTCCACCATACCATGGTCAAAACGTCTATTCTCAAACTCATGGAGTATCCGAACATTAATGTAACTCATCGCATCCGTATAATAATCTACATCAACTTTATGAACATAGGCCTTTTTTCGCGTCCAATCCAGGTCATCAACATGATACTGCTCGCTTTCCACCATGTAGATTGCCCCCTTATGGATGGTATAGGGGGCTGACCTGTAGTCTACCTCACCGATTATCCTGTTATCTTCAGTTGTATCCACTACCAGGAAATTATCAGTGGAAACATTTCTAAGGCTGATATCATCGGCTGGATAGCTACTACCTGACCAGTACCACCGCTTGCCCGCCCTGTGCAAGACCCGATTTTCCTCCAAATATTCCAGTATCTCCACCAAGTTCTCCTTCCCGAACTTCTCATGAGCTGAAAAGGGAAGCTCAAATGACGCTGCTTTGATATGGCTCACCAGAATCAATAGATTGTCAGGGTTGATCAGGCCGAACTCCGGTGATCGTGTAAAGAAGTAATCAGGATTTTGCACGATGAACTGATCGAGAGGATTGCTCCGAGCAATGAGTAAAGCAAGGGACGTGCCCATCCGGCGACCTGCCCTACCCGCCTGTTGCCAGGTACTGGCAATGGTTCCAGGGTAGCCAGCGATAATGCAGGCCTCGAGGTCCCCAATATCCACACCCAATTCCAGGGCGTTGGTGGAAACTACCCCCATGATCTCCCGTTCCCTGAGCCCCCTCTCAATGCTGCGTCTCAACCGTGGCAAATACCCACCCCGATACCCGCAGATAAACATATCGTTCCCTGTTTTCTTCCTGACGAAGAGATCTTTTAGATACTTGGTCAATACCTCCACGTTTACCCTGCTAGTAGTAAAAACAATAGTCTGTATACTGTTTTTAATGAATAGCGAGGCCAATCTTCTTGCTTCATTAAGGGTGCTTGCCCTCGTACCCAATTCCTTATTAACTACCGGGGGGTTGTAAAATATGATATACTTCTCCCCCTGGGGTGCTCCATTTTGGTCGATACAAACAACATCTTCTTCTATTATATTTTGTGCCAGCTCCTTTGGATTGGCAATCGTTGCGGAACAGCAGATGAATTGCGGTTGAGAGCCGTAAAACCGACAGATCCTTTTCAGTCGACGAATCACGTTGGTGAGATGACTCCCAAATACACCTCGATAATAGTGCAACTCATCGATGACAACAAATCTCAGGCCAGAAAACAGTTTCTGCCACCTGGTGTGATGCGGTAATATACCTGTGTGTAGCATATCAGGATTGGTGATCACTATATCTGTCTGCTGGCGTATGGCCTTGCGTGCCTCGCCTGGGGTGTCCCCATCATAGGTAAACACCTTGATGTCATCCCCAAGAATAGCAATCATCTCATTTATACCGGCCATCTGATCCTGAGCAAGGGCCTTGGTGGGAAACAGATAAAGGGATCTGGCATGACCCTCCTCCAGAATCGCGTTAATCGCTGGAATGTTGTAACAAAGGGTCTTACCCGAGGAAGTGGGGGTCACAATTACGGGGTTCTTTCCTGCAGCAATACACTCGAGGGCCTCCGCCTGGTGGGAGTACAGCTGGACAATTCCTGACTCCCGTAGGGCATGAAGTAACGCCTGATTGATCCATCCAGGAAATGGCTTAAAGATACCCTCTTTTCTTTCAATTCGCCTAATTGCGGTTATATTTGGACCAAACCTCTTTGATGAAGAAATGGCCTTTATGACTTCTTTAAGGGAAAGGCTTCCACCCTTGTGACACTCGGGACTCGATGAATAATCGATTCCTGAGATCTTCATGATGATTTTACCCTCAACTTTTCTATTCTACCTTCTACTCCGGCCTGCTCGTCTACTTATATAACTCCTCCTTTGGATATGCAATAACAATTTATGGTTTCCAGCGCTTGACATCGGACAGTTCGTCTGCTAAGTTATTTTATTTCATAGCGTCTTGCCTTATCAAGGATTGAACGAGGATTGAAGCTTTGCGCGAAATAATACAAAATAGATTAAGACGGTTTCGAGAGACCCTAAGGGAAGAGGTGTTTGACACCTTTCTCGTCGTGCAAGAGGAGAACCGCTTTTACTTGAGTGGCTTTACGGGTGAAGACCTCCACTTTAACGAGTCTGCTGGATTTCTCTTTATTACACAGGAACGTCAGATATTATCTACCGATTTTCGGTACGAAGCACAGGCTGTGAGGGAATCGCCCGAGTTTGAGGTCTACTGTTACAAGAACGGCCTAGCCGAGTCTCTCCCTGAAATACTTAAGATGCTAAACACAGAGCGGCTCGGGTTTGAAGGCACCCGCCTCTCCTATTTTCTCTTTGAGAGGTTTAAGGAATGTATAAG
>DTYH01000146.1 GCA_012961955.1 Desulfobacterales bacterium
GAGTACAGCCTCCCCTATACTGGGAAACATCTTGTCAATGAGGCATCCAACAAAGAAACCCACTTTTATACCTGACGGACCAGGATCAGTATTTACAGAAGGGACTGCACGATGAAATGGAACCGATGCCAAGGGTTTAAGATGTCGACCTGCCAGCAGGGGCGATACAAACCGCGCACAGGATGTCCCGAGCCGATCACTTGCTGGCTTAGTAAAAACCATCTGAAACATGGAAGCCCATTCCATAGCACGGTCGAACGTTTTCGGGTGCGCAAGTATACCCCTAAGGATCACCTTCTTCCACCCAGAAAGCCCCATATAGTCGGTAAGTATTGTACGTGCCTTCATGAAGATATCCAAGACGTCTACTCCACTCGGGCAATTGGCAGCACACGAGCCACACAGGAGGCATCGATTCAGGCGCTCATAGACACCTTCGGGGTTCTGGAAGATCTCCCCGATAAGCCCTCCCAGAAGGGCGAGTTTTCCGCGAGCAACATCTGCTTCAAGACGCGTTTCCGAAAATAGGGGGCAAACCGCCTGACACATACCACACCGCATACATCTCACGAGTTGATCTTCCAGCTCCTTTACGAGCCGCGCAAGCCTTTTCATGCCGGTCATTCTCACCCTCCTATGACCTTACCGGGATTAAGGATATTCTTAGGGTCTAAAGCCTTCTTGATACGTCGTGAATACAGAACCGTATTCCTGCCGGTCTCCTTTTCTAAGAACCTCGATTTGGCCAACCCGATACCGTGTTCCCCGGACAAGGTCCCGCCCAGTGCCAGTGCCTTATCAAAGATGGCCTTAATGGCTGCTTCCACCCTTTTCCATTCCTCCCTGTTCCTCCGATCTGTAAGGATTGTAGGGTGAAGATTGCCGTCACCAGCATGACCAAATGTGCCGATCGTTAAATCAAACTCCCTACTGATCTTCTGTAATGCTTGTACCATCTCAGGGATCTTGCTTCTTGGAACCGTGGCATCTTCTAAGACCACTGTCGGCTTCAGTTTGGCCAGAGCAGAAAGTGCCATCCGTCTGGCCTCCCATATATTGTCTCTCTCTTTCGCATCCTTGGCAACACGAATATCGGTGGCTCCCATTTGCTGACAAAGGGATTCTACCTTTTCGGCATCCTCTTCCACCTGTGCGGGATAGCCGTCCATTTCAATCAGCAATAGGGCTGCGGCATCTATTGGCAACCCTACATGGCTGTAATCCTCCACAGTACGTATGGTGAAATTGTCCATGAATTCCAGGGTTGCTGGGATAATCCGCTGTGCGATGATACCACTCACCGCTTCGGATGCCCTAGAGACCTCGTCAAATATGGCCATCATAGATCTCCTGTGTTGTGGCAAAGGTATCAGTTTTAAGATGATCTCGCCTATGACTCCCAGCGTCCCTTCCGAACCCACCATAAGGCCTGTGAGATTGTAGCCAGTGGCACACTTAACAGTCCTGGAACCCGTTTTTACAAGCTCCCCATTAACATCAAAAAACTGAAGTCCCATTACATAATCGAGAGTTACCCCATATTTGAGGCCCCGCAAGCCACCAGCGTTCTCAGCTACATTACCACCAAGGGTGGACACGGCTTGACTCCCTGGGTCAGGAGGGTAAAAAAGCCCTTTGGCTTCTACCGCTCCCGCAAACCTTGCAGTGACCACCCCGGGCTCCACCACTCCGTACATATCCTCTTCATTGATTTCTATGATTCTATTCAAGGCATTTGTCAGGAGAACAACACCATCCTCTGCGGGAACCGTCCCGCCGCTCAGATTGGTCCCCGCGCCTCTTACCGTCATCGAGAGATTGTTTTCATTACATAGGCGGATTGCGGAACTTAGCGCCTCACACGTGGTAGGCCTCAATACGAGCCCTGGAAGAACAGGCTCCAGAACTGCAGCGTCATAGGAATATGTGAGGAGGTCTGTCTTCTCATGAAAAACATTCTCACGACCCAAAATTCTCTGAAATTCCTTCAATAATGTTCGGGGTATCATTACTCCTCCTTTGGAAAACGGGTAATCATTCCAATTATGATCAAGAAGGCTTAGATATCCTCTCTGTAACATCATTTAGCCCCTGATCTATCCTTAATGTGTCCAATTCTAGCTCATCCATCTCCGTTTTGATACCATTTATTTCTTCCTGAAGTCCTACTATCCGATGATCCTCCCTTAGGATATCAGAAAAGACGATATCGCAGATTTCGTCGGCCGGGGTATCAGGTGATACGTCCTTTCCAAATGTTGTCCACGGGAGGAGGGCATACTCTATTACTCCAAACATGATATTCCTTGAGGTTAGAGAAAGAGATTCTACCTACGTATCTCTCCTGACCTGATACCTTCCTTGATAAGTGAGAGATAAAATGTAATATGTCTCCGTGTCACAGCGTATACTCGACTCTTGAAATAGTTGGGATTATTCCGGACCTCGAGAAAGTATAACTTGGGAAAGCTCTTTTAAAAGAAAGTCTATATTTGACCAAATGGCCTTTCCTAATTTTGTCATTGTCCCCTTCATACCCTTTGTATTGAGCCCCATAAAGTCCACGAAGTCAACGGCAAACTGTTCTACTACTCTATACAAGAGATCGGTCTTGCTACCAAACTAGTGACAGATGTTGAAGCCTCATTTGCTCCTGCTGTTGCAGGAATCTCTGCTCTAGTGATGGCCATAAATTCCTTCTCGCCCAGTAGATTCCCTCATCGTCTGCAAAACAATCCCTTTTCTCTTTTTCGCTTTTCGTCCCAATCTGGACGTGTGAATGGTTCTATAGTAATACTTAATTACTTCTTATTTGATAACACCTTCTTTGTCAATTTTATATCCGTCAGTTACACACCTTATCAAAAAAATAGGCTTCTAAAATGCTTGACAAGGATTCCTAAAAGAAGTATTCGGTTTAACTGATAAGTAAGTATTACTAAATTAGATAGTTTGAAGGGGGTAAGGGAGGTACCAATATGTTATGTTTTTTGCATGACGGCAAACCCGAAAATTCGGCCCGTTAAGCCCGAGGAAGAACGAAGATGTTTCCGAGGCACGCCTTAAGCTTTTGGCTATTGCACGCAAGACGCTTGCAGTCGCAGCACAAGGAATGTTATTATACCTGTGGGGTTCATACTGCCCCCACGAAATCTTTGAGCTCATAAAAAGAATATATTGGCGCTTGCTTTTTCCCGTGATCGCGTTAGAAACGGAACGGGATAACGGACATCCACGGTTGCGCAGGAGTAAAGGGACCGGTCTACCCGCTTATTCTCTTATGTCGACACATGAACATTGATGGTTTCGTAAAAAGTCATTTTGCGAACGAACTTTTGGAAGAGGATTCAGAATGAACCTCGCGTTAAAAGCTCCAAACTGTTTGAGGGCGAAAACCCGAGTTTTTGAGATTTAGCCACGCGAATTCTGAATCCCAAAATTCCTCACGTAGAAAAGAGGATTAGACTTTTTACGAGATCGTTAAGCCTGAAAAAGTCCTTTTTTCCATAATCATGGACTTATGGATCTCAAGGGTTGATCTTTAGGCCTATCAAGAAGCTAAGCATCATTTTATAATGAGGAGGTTGTACGGATGAAGGAAGAGGTCAAATGTCCTTGGTGTGGCAAAGTAGTGGATACGAGGAAAGTGGTATTGCAAGGCAAGTTTGGTAAGATCAAGGAATGGAGATGTGAGGATTGTGACGGGATAATTGCGGCCTATTTAGATGAAGATGAGGCTGTCCTGGAGAGGGTTCGGACGTTTCAAAGTTAAGGAGTAGAAAGAGGCTTCTTACGTCGGCATCTGTTCCAAATTGGGCTATAAGAATCGTTTCGGTGTACTATTAGGGGGGGTAGTAGACAATGAAGAAAGAGAACAAAGAAGGTGGTGCAAAATTGGCTGAGGCCTATATTACGAATGAGGCCTTAAAGGAGTGGGAAGAACGTATCGGGATGGACCTAAGGATAGGGAATATATTCAACAAGACCGTGTCCTACGAGGCCATAAGGAACTACGTAAATGGGATAGGTGACAACAATCCTTTGTACCGAGACGAGGAGTATGCCAAAAAGACAAGGTACAGGTCACTTATCGCTCCTCCAAACTGGCTTTATAGCGTATTTCCCACCTGGGTATTGCAGGGTTTGCCTGGGATCCACGCCTTTCATTCAGGAAACGATTGGGTATTTTACAGGCCTATCTTCTTGAACGACAGAATCACTGCTGAATGCAAGTTTACAGGATTTGATGTCAAGCCGAGTAAATTTTCAGGCAAGACAGTCTTTGAATATCAAAGGGCGACCTTTTTTAATAAAAAGGGTGAGGTGGTAGCCAAGACTGACCTGTGGATAGTTCGGGCGGAGAGGCATACTGCCAGGAAGAAAGGGAAATACTCTAATATCGAGCTGCCGCATCCTTGGACAGAAGAGGAGCTGAACAAGGTGGATGAGGACGTGCTCGCCGAGGAGATTCGAGGTTCTAATACTCGATATTGGGAGGATGTAAACGTTGGAGACGAGTTGACCCCTGTGGTTAAAGGCCCGTTCGGATTGACCGATATGATTGCCTATTGTGTAGGAGCTGCCCCAGTTCAGATTGCCGCACATGGTGTTCAACTCAGGCTATACAAGAAGCACCCCGCTTGGGGTTTTCGCGATCCACTAACTTCTGCATGGGAGCCGGTTTATGGCGTCCACTACAATAAGGCAGCGGCAAACGCAATTGGCAACCCCTACCCTTACGACGTGGGTGCTCAGAGGCATGGTTGGCTGATCAATCTTATTACTAACTGGATGGGTGATGAGGGCTGGCTGAAAAGGAGTTATGCGGAATACCGTAGGTTTGTATACCACTCGGATGTGGTATGGTTTCGGGGAAGGGTGACTAGAAAATATATCGATGAGGATGGAGAACATTGCGTAGATATTGAAACGAGTGGGGTAAATCAAAGGGGAGAGAACACAATGCCTGGTGTTTCGACCGTGGTGCTCCCTTCCAGGGAAGATGGAACCTTCCCGGTAGAGAAACGACTTTAGAAAGTTCATACTTATTGGAGGCTGATAGACTATGCGATTTAAGGACAAGGTAGTTATTATCACAGGTGCAGGTAGAGGGATTGGTCAGGTTATGGCAGTAGGTTTTGCTGCCGAAGGTGCCAGTGTACTGATCAATGAGATTGACAGAGGGCCAGCTGAGGAGACCCTGGGGAAGATCAAGGATAAGGGTGGGATAGCCGCTATCTCCATCGGGAGTGTGACGGACAGGGATTATGTCGAATCAATGGTCGATCATGCGGTTAAGGAATTTGGCACAGTCGATATACTTGTGAACAATGCTGGTATAACCAGGACCGCCATGATCCTAAAGATGAGTGATGAGCAATGGGATCAGGTCATTGATGTTAATCTAAGGGGTGTGTTTATCTGTATGCAGGAGGTAGGAAGGGTTTACGTAAAGAAGGCAAAGGAGAATCCTGATGCAAGGTGCAATGGAAAGATTGTAAATATTACGTCTGTGGCCGGGCTCCGGGGCACAGTAGGCCAAATAAACTACGGTGCAGCAAAGGCCGGAGTTATTGGTCTTACCATGTCAGGGGCAAGAGAGTGGGGTCGTTACAAGGTGAATGTGAATGCCGTGGCCTTTGGTGTGGTGGAGACGAGACTTACCGAGACTATTCGTAAAGACCCAAAATTCAGCGAAATCTATCGGTCTGAGATCGTGTTGGGGAGGTTCGCAAAGCCTGAGGAGGTTGTCCCTTCCGTACTGTTTCTCTCCTCATCCGATGCCGACTATATTACCGGAGAGGTCTTAAACGTAACTGGGGGGCTTCATATAGGTTTTTGAGGGTGAAAAAGTTCGAATTCTTCACTTTTAGGAGGGACAGATATGCCACTTGACTATGATACATACGAAGAAGCTAAAGAAGGGTTCAGGTGGAGTGAGGCATGGGAGATATTTGATGGCGATCGTAAGGATTTCAATATCGCCCATGAATGTGTGGATCGCCATTTTGGGGATAAGATAGGGATCAGGATAAAATTTGATAATCGGAGGAGTGAAATCTACACCTTTAAGGAGGTTTCTATCCTCACATCTCAATTTGCAAATATGTTGGAAAGATATGGTATCAAAAAGGGGGACCGTGTAGCGATTTCACTCTTTCCATCACTCGAATACTATATTAGCTTCCTTGGAACCCTGAAGAGAGGAGCTATCTCCGTACCCTGCTTTCCGCTCTTTGGTCCTGACGCACTTGCATTTCGTATCAAGGACTCTGGTGCAAGGTTCCTTATTATCGAAAAAGAAAAAAAGGATTTGATAGAGCCAGATTTGGTCTCAAATATAATAGTTCGTGAAGATCTCATAAAGATGATCCAGGACGAAGAAAAGGATTATAAGACAGACACCTCTGCGGACGATCTCGCTGTTATCCAATATTCCAGTGGAACTACTGGTTTACCCAAGCAGGTGAGGTATCCGCACAAGGCAATCACTGTCTCTGCTCCTTTTGTAAAATTTGGCCTGGGGCTTAGGAGGGATGACAACTATTTTTGTCCATCCTCACCGGCCTGGGGGCATGGCATCTGGTACGGAATGATGGGGCCGTTAATATTTGGTAATGCTATCGGTACCTACTCAGGAAAGTTTGACCCAGAGGTCCTCTTAGAGGCGCTTGAAGAGTTTGAGATAACAAACATATCAGCTGCCCCCACAGTCTTCAGGATGATTATGAATTCGGGAAAGATTGACAACTATAGATTGAAGATAGAACGACTCACCTATACAGGCGAGGCAATGGAAGAGGAACTCTTCAAGTTCTTGCAGAACAAGTTGGGGATAGACCCACACGGTTTTTACGGGTCTACCGAAGCCGGGGTTGTGTTATTGAATTATGCAGGTTTTTCCGACTGGAGGGTTAAACCAGGAAGCCTTGGAAAGCCGATGTTAGGAGTGAAAGTGGCCGTATTGGATAGGAATGAAGATGAACTGCCCCCTAACGAGGTCGGGACGTTAGCCGTCAAGCGGAACGATAAATGGATAAAACTGGGAGACTCCGGATATGTGGATAGAGACGGATACTACTGGTATAAGGGTAGAACAGATGACATTATAATCTCAGCGGGTTATACAATCGGCCCGAATGAGATAGAAAATCTTCTGCTTAAGCATCCTAAAGTACTCGAAGCAGCAGTGATTGGTGTACCGGATAAAGATCGTGGAGAGATAGTTAAGGCGTTCATAAAAATCGAGTGCGAACCAGCTGATGATCTAAAGAAGGATATACAGGAGTTTGTGAAAAAGCGGTTGAGCAGGCATGAATACCCGAGAGAGATAGCATTTGTTGAGGACCTTCCCAAGACTATGGACGGAAAGATCAGAAGAAAAGAGCTCCGGGAGTGGGAAAGGAAAAAAAGAAAGGGCTTAAAAGAAAAAAAGGAGGTGTCGATGTGGAGGACATACTAAAAAGAATCTTTGATATCGCCAAAGACCCTTATCAAAGTGTAAGGGACTGGAAAAAGGCCCATAACAAAAAGGTAATCGGCTGTTACCCGATGTATCTTCCGGAAGAGATTATCCATGCTGCTGGCGCCTTACCCGTAGTCATC
>DTYH01000147.1 GCA_012961955.1 Desulfobacterales bacterium
TCGTAGGGGAAATGAATAAGGGCTGGAAGGTGCTACTCTCCGGGCTCAATTTTGAAAGATTGTTTACCTCCGCCGGATACGTAGGAAACGCAGAGACTGTTCTAAACGATGCATTAGAACATGCCAAGACAAGGGAACAGTTTGGTCGTCCCATCGGGAGCTTCCAGTCAATTGGTCATATGCTGGCAGACATGCAGACAGAACTGGATGCAGCTAGACTACTTGTCTACCGGGCGGCCTGGCTTATGGATCAGGGCCTGCCATGTACCAAGGAGGTATCTATTGCCAAGCTGTTCGGCTCGGAATTTTTAGTCAAGGCAACAAACCTGGGTATGCAAATCATGGGTGGTTATGGATATTGTATGGAATATGATATGCAGCGTTATCTCAGGGACGCCCGGATTGTCACTGTAAGTGCTGGTTCATCACAGATACAGAGAAACATCATTGCTCGTGAGATGGGGCTGCGCGTAGTGTAAATATCAAACCCCCATGGCGAGCTTGTAGTCATCATGTAGGTCTATTTTACAAACTCTGTTGGCTATCATTAAAACTTTTTCTGTAAACCCCGTCAGAACGGATGGCACTGAGCTCCTCCTTCTAAGAGGAAGGATAAATATTTATTCTGTCCTCGTCCACAGTCCGGGTCTTCCTGACGAGGTAAATAAATCTTGGCGAGGCAGAAGAGAACCGAAGCAGAGTACATCAGGTTCCGCCCTGAGGTGAGATGAAAGGAAGGATAAGATCAGTACGGTAAGCTGTATAAAATCACTATAAATCATTACAAGGAGGGTTAATACATGGTCAAAGCGATCGATATCTGGACGAATTTATTCTTACCTGAAAGCATGCAGAAATATTGGGTGGACGTAATGGCTACTCACAAGGAGATGGAGGGGGCTGCAAACCTGATGAAACTCTCCGATAGGATACTGGCTGGTTATACAGTGGAAGAGTATGTGGCCGTTATGGACGAGCTGGGTATTGAGATGGCATTCATACCTACCTTTAAGATGGGTAGTTACTATAAGAAACAGACCCTGATCTGGGATATTTCAGTCGACGAGGTTAAAAAGGTGGTGGATAAGCGCCCTGATCGGTTCCGAGGACTCTATGGAATTAACCCCTATCTTAAACGGGAAGGGACTGAAGAACTTGAAAATGTGATCAAGGATTATGGTTTTGTTGGGGCACATATGCACCCTTATGGTTTTGCCCCGTTCAATGATCGGATCTGGTATCCATTCTTTGCAAGGTGCGAAGAGCTGGGAGTTCCAATCCTTTCCCAGGTCGGCCACTCCGGTGAGCGCCTACCCAGTGCTTACGGTAGGCCAATATTGATCGACGATGTAGCCCTGGATTTCCCTGAATTGAAAATCGTAGCGTGTCACACAGGTTGGCCCTGGGTGGAAGAATTGATAGCTATGGCGTGGAAGCATCCTAATGTATATATTGCAACAAGTGCTCACCTGCCACGCTACTGGGATCCAGCCCTTGTTCAATTCATAAACACCCGGGGCCAGGATAAAGTTATGTGGGCCACTGACTGGCCGATCACAACCCCTGACAGGAATCTCTCCCAGCTAGAGGAATTGAATCTTCGCGAGATCCCCAAGGCAAAACTCCTCAGAGAGAATGCACTGAAGGTTTTTACACTGTTGAAAAAAGTCCCTGATCAGGGTCAAGCCTAAATGGTCGTTCAAAGTGGTTATGCAAAGGTCTCCCTCTTCAAAAACCGATCCAGACTGGAGTGGGATGTGAAGGGAGGGCCACATAATCACCCCTTGACATTTAAGACCTTCGAAGCCAAGAACAGGCCTGCTATGGTTTTGGCATCGTAAATCTCCCTCTGCCTGACCATATCCAGGGCCGTGCTCAACGGCAGCAACTCTATTTCCAGGACCTCGTCTTGGTTTAGGTCCTGTCGGCTTAATTTCAATCCTGTTGCTAAGAATATGTGTATCCGTTCATTTGAATATCCTGGGACAGGAACGATCTCTCCTATCTTTCGAAACTTGCTGGCCTCATAACCCACTTCCTCAACCAATTCCCTTCGCGCACACTCTAAAGCGGTTTCTCCCTTGTCTAATGTCCCGGCTGGAATCTCCAGCAAGAATTCACCTATAGCGTGCCGATACTGTCTAATCATCACTACATGCCTGTCCTCCAGAAGCGGCACAATGGCAGCTGCCCCAGGATGACGAATCGTATCCATATCCGTGACAACCCCATTCGGAAGAACCACCCTTTCTTTGAATAGGCTAAAAACCTTTCCTTGATACACCCTTGAGAGTTGTTTTACACTTGGGCTTAAAGTAGATGTTCTCGTTCTGTCATGCACACCATGCACCTTTCGGCAGTCTCCTTTCTCTTATACGCTTACAACAATCACGATATTCTGTAAACTTGTCTTGCAACATCTAACGAGGCAAAGAGAAGATATGATGTATAAAAGATTACCGCGATGGTTAATACAATTTTCAAAATTTTGTTGAGTTTTGGACTCTTATAGAGAAACGGTAGGGCAAAAGGTCCCAGAACAAAAAAACAGGAGTACAATTACACCCACCGGCGTTAAATACCACTTAATCTTTTCATCATCTTTGTACATTTCTATGACCTCCCAGAATGTATAGTTTGACACAAGCTAACACAAAGATTGTAGAATTAGCATTAATGCCATGAACTTGCAAGGGTTTACACATTAAACATTGAATCTTTTTAGTAACTCCTCGCAGGATGAACCTTTTCTTTACCCCGTGAACAGTTACCCTTTTTAACGTCTCCGATAACCTATCACATGGTTCTGGTGTCCTCTTTGCACCGCCAAGGGCTCATGAGAGTAAATCAGATTCAAATTCCAAAATTTTGAGAAAATCGAAGAAAACAAAAGATTGAAACGGACGAAGAGGTTGTAGATAACATGCGAGGCCAGTGATATCCCCTTACAATCTCTTAAGATTGCCACCGGAATACAATGGTTTGAAAATAATGGACATCCTACCTGTAACGAATAATCAGTTAATTATCATGGTATGTTATCTCTTGTTGAAAACTATTTCACAAGTTAGAGTAGAATTAACATTATTCTCTTTGACAAAACAATGGGTAGGTCTTAAAAGGGGAGGCAAACCCTGAAGAGATACGTTTCAATAACTTCCGATTTAGAGGCCTTTTTTTTGACTCTTTATCAGCAGCGTGGCGGAGTATCATTCTTGCATACTACCTTTTATTCTACAGGTCCCTATTCAGTCTCCCTAAAACTTTTTTTAATAAAGCCAACTAGAAACTTTATAAAGCTTCATAAGTCGGCAAAATACGGGCTAGCTCTAGGCTATTTGAAATCTCGCCTTCTGGACTGAACTAGTTTAAATCACTTATCTTCCACTTTACCAAGATTGATGGTCTTGTAGAAAGTCGTTTGTAAACGATTTTGAGCATTTTGGGAGAAAAGCATTTGAAACAATCAGCGTTAAAAGATTCTAAATGTTTGAGGGCGCAAGCCCGAGTTTTGGAATTATGTCTAAACGTTCTAAAATGGGTCCAAAATACTTACTTAGTAAACAAAATGGACGTTTTACGATACCATCAAGATTCGTTCACAAAAAATGATTTAATCATCGCTCATATGGGTTTGTCCAACCCTCTGTAATAAGTGATCATACGAAAGTTAAGGCAACTGTTCACAGGGTGAAGCCTTTTGCTTTGTTTTAATATCAATACTTTTCGCATCCAATTGTCTTTTTTATGCAAGGAGTCTGGGATAAGGCCAAAGAGTCGATTCAGAAGAGGGTTCCGCCGCA
>DTYH01000148.1 GCA_012961955.1 Desulfobacterales bacterium
AATAAAGCGGTATTCTACTCAAAGTACAGAACCCGAGGTGATGATAGCACCAGGCCCGGAGACGCGTTTCCAACCCGGTGATACCATGCTCTTATTGGGGAGCACAGAAAATCTTATCGTGTTCACCCAAAACATGGAGAATGGATAAAGGCATGGTTATGCTTGATTTATCACGGGCAAGTGTGTATTCTCTATCCCGATGAACTATCTTATGTTGCAACCCTTAATATCCTTTCTTATCTGCCTATTCTTGACCCCGGTTGTCCGCGGGGTTGCTAAGATGTGGGGGTGGGTGGCCTATCCCCGAGAAGATCGGTGGCACAAAAGGGTTACACCAGTGATGGGAGGCATAGCCATATACTGTGCAGTCGGTCTTCCCCTCCTTTGGCTAGTCGATTTTAGACCCTTTATCAACTGTTTCAAGACCTCATCTTTTCCTTCCATGCCACTCCCGTTTCACAGCGTATTATGGCTCGGGATGACCCTCCTTTTTCTGCTTGGTGTCCTGGACGATTTTATTCATATCAAGCCACACAACAAATTAGTCGCCCAAATTATGGTAGCTTCAATGGTGGCTTTTTTAGGCTGTCGACTTGGATGGAGCCCCTCCCTTACCGTAGATATGATTCTGACTATAGTTTGGATTGTGGGAATTACTAACGCATTTAATCTGCTTGACAATATGGACGGACTATGCGCTGGTGTTGGTGCGATAGCCGCTATCTTCTTTGCCCTCATTTTCTATGAAAACGAGTTATACGTTACTCTCTATGTACCGCTAATGCTGGCCGGAGCCCTCATTGCCTTTTTGATCTACAACTTCAATCCCGCTTCCATATTTATGGGCGACAGCGGCAGCCTAGTGATCGGCTTCACTCTCTCCATGTTCAGCCTTAACCTCCCTGACAGTATGCTCAAAAACACTCTTTCCCTGATTGCCGTTCCTGTTTTGATATTGCTGGTTCCTATATTTGATACCAGCCTGGTAACACTGGTTCGTATCCTGAGTCGACGGAAGGCCTCCGTGGGGGGGCATGACCACACTTCTCACCGGTTAGTCCTTATGGGATTTACGGAAAGGGGGGCCGTCCTTCTTCTGTACGGCACATCTGTACTATCTGGATTATCTGCCCTTTTTGTTAAGTCCTGTGATTCACTTACATCGCCTGTAGTTATAATCCCCATGCTATTGACCATTCTTTTTATGGGAGTCTATCTTGCTCAGATTCGTGTCTACCCAGAGAAAGAGTTTTGTCTCCTCCGGGACGGACGTTTTACCCCTATCCTTTTTGAATTAACCTATAAGCGCCAGGTTTTTCTGGTCATCCTTGATTTGGCCCTAATTTCCTTCTCCTATTACCTATCATATCGACTTCGATTTAGCGATCCTGACTTTTCTTATTTCTTCAAGCTATTCTTGAGATCGCTTCCTATAATTATTGCCTGTAAGTTTATTTCATTCTTCGCGGTTGGTGTTTATAGAGGGATATGGCGTTATATGAGCCTGAATGATATATATACCTATCTTAAGGCTACATTATTAGGAAGCCTCCTATCCGTGGCAGCAGTTACCTATTTTTACCGTTTCCAGTCCTTCTCCAAAGGAGTCTTTATCATTGACTGGTTTTTACTCACAATGTTACTGATCGGTTCTCGCGGCTCCTTTCGATCGTTTATCGATCTCATGAAAAGGAAGAGGCTGAGCGGTGAAAGGGTTCTCATTTATGGGGCAGGTCGCGGGGGAGAGGTCCTCCTGCGCGAGATATTGAATAATCAGAGGCTGGGGATAAAGCCAATAGGTTTTATAGATGATGATAGGATGAAGTCGGGTAAACGCCTACTAGGATATCCAATACTTGGAACCATACACGACCTGGAGGGGATACTGGAAAGATTCGACATAGATGGTGTGGTTATTTCTTTCAACAGAAAGAACGAGGAGAAGATGAAAAGGCTCATAAATCTTTGTCAGCAAAGAAAGCTGTTTTTAAAAAGATTCTCCATCCGTCTTGATGATGTCATAACATCTTGATTTGCTTGGTCTGTCTGGTTGAACAAACAAACCAAATAGATTGGAGAAGAGCATTATCTCTTAACTCGTATAATGATAGTCCTAGGAATAGAAACATCTTGTGACGAGACTGCTGTTGCTGTTGTATCTGACGGGAGACATATCTTGTCCAATGTGGTGGCCTCTCAGATAGCCGTGCATCACCCTTACGGCGGTGTTGTGCCAGAGCTGGCCTCACGGAAACATATTGAATGGATCATTCCTGTCTTTGAAAGGGCGATCGCAGATTCAGGTATAGGCTTGGATGAATTGGGGGCTGTTGCTGTGACCTCTGGGCCAGGCCTGATCGGTTCTTTACTGGTGGGGCTTTCTTTTGCCAAGGCCTTTGCATATGCACGCAAACTTCCATTTGTTGGTGTGAATCATTTAGAGGGGCATATTGGTGCTATCTTTTTAACCCCTGATCCGCCACCTTATCCATTTATAGCTCTCCTGGTCTCAGGGGGTCATACCAACCTCTATTATGTGACGGGTCCTACCTCTCTAGAACTGTTGGGACAAACAAGGGATGATGCTGCAGGTGAGGCCTTTGACAAGGTGGCCAAGATGCTTGGCCTAGGATACCCTGGTGGGGTAGTAATAGACCGCATGGCAAGGGAGGGCGATCCAGAAAGGATACGTTTCCCCCGTGCCTTTTTGGACACGGGTTCATTCGATTTTAGTTTTAGTGGCCTTAAAACTGCGGTAGGGCGTTATATAAAAAAGATGGGAATCGACCGTGATACAGATATTCGTCATATTGCTGCAGGATTTCAGGAGGCCGTTGTGGATGTTTTGGTTAAAAAAACGATCTTTGCTGCTCAAGAAAAGGCGTGTGAACGGATTGTACTTGTGGGGGGAGTGGCTTCTAATAGCAGGCTGCGCGAGAGGATCAGGACAGAATCCGAATTTGCTGGAATATCTGTCTATATCCCTGATCCGATCCTTTGTACTGATAATGCGGCCATGATCGCCTCTGTCGGATATCATCATCTCCTTGGGGGAGAAAGATCCCCCCTTGACCTAGATGCCTTCTCTAAGGATAGACGGTTGAGGGGGTCTGAAGATCTATAGCGTTTTCTATTATTCAGAATGATTTCATTCGAAGTGTTGCCATCGAAAAAAATTAAAGTTTATATGTGCTTGACTTTTTCATCTTTTTGTGCAAAAAAAACGGGTGAGTTTGTGAGACCTGGCACAAATTGCCAGCACCCCGCGGGCACATCCTGTCTTCAATTAGAACAAGATAAGCATTCATTATAGAAAGGAGTGGTAAGGTGAACATAGTTGTATTACTCAAACAGGTTCCAGATACCGAAACACAAATACAGATTGCCTCTGACGGCCTTTCGATAAAAACAGAGGATATAAAATGGGTCGTGAATCCCTATGACGAGTTTGCCGTGGAAGAGGCTCTGCAGATCAAGGAAAAGCTCGGTGGAACCGTCACTATTTTGACCATGGGACCAAAGAGGGCAGTAGAGTCTATCCGAACAGCTTTGGCAATGGGCGCAGACAGAGGTGTATTAATTGATGATCCAGCGACTGAAGGGAGTGATGCTCTGGGTACGGCTAAAGTCCTTGCTGCTGCACTAAAGGGTATGGAATACGACTTGATTATTGCTGGTCAACGGGCAGTAGACGATGATGGATACCAGGTGCCTGCTTCCGTAGCCGAGTTACTCGATATTCCTCACGTTCCTTTCGTTATAAAGGAAGAGATAACAGATGGTAAGATCAGATGTGATTGTACGATCGAAGGCGGAGTGTTGACGATGGAAACATCTTTGCCTGCATTGTTTACGACACAGAAGGGGATAAACGAGCCAAGGTATGCCTCGCTTCCTGGTATTATGAAGGCGAAGAAGAAACCTCTGGACACGAAGACTATTTCTGAGCTGGGTATCGATCCCAGTGAAGTTGGTACTGCTGGTGCAAAGGCCAAGGTTGTCTCCATGAAGCTACCTCCTGAACGGAAACCTGGCAAGATAATTGAAGCAGATTCGGCTGCTGCTGCGGCCGCTGAGCTTGTTAAACTGTTAAGGAATGAGGCAAAGGTTATATAACTTTACTAATAGTATTAATATATTAATAATATAGAAGATATAAAAACCTAAAAGGAGTAATAAAAATGGCAGAAGGTGTATTTGCAGTTGCAGAACAAAGAGACGGTAAATTCCGAAAGATTAGTTTTGAAACAGTGAGCGAAGGAAGACGTCTTGCCGATGCCCTTGGAGAGGACTTGACTGCCGTTATTCTCGGGCAGGGCATTGAAGGGATTGCGCCGGAGTTGGGAAAGTATGGAGCTGATAGGATCCTAGTAGCAGATGATCCTGCCCTGGCCGATTATTCTTCTGAGGGGTATACCAAGGTGCTGGCCGATTTGATAGGTGAGAAAGAGCCAAAGATCGTGTTGATTGGTGCGACAGCTATCGGGAAAGACCTCTCCGCACGCCTAGCAGCCCGCTTGGGGGTAGGGCTGGCTATGGACTGCACAGAGTTAAAGATCGAGAATGGCAAGTTGGTTGCTACACGCCCAATTTATGCAGGAAAGATATATATAGAGGTCGAGCTGGAAGGTACACCCCAGATAGCGAGCAATCGGTCGAATGTGATGGAGATCACAGAGGTGCAAAAGGATGGCGTGATAGAAAAGGTTTCAGTTGATGCAGGACAGATCAGAACGGTCGTGGTAGACAAAAGGATTGATACAAGTGGTAGGGTTGAGCTTACAGAGGCTGACGTTGTTGTGTCTGGTGGACGAGGTATGGGTGGTCCTGATTTTTCTGTACTTGAAGAACTTGCTGATTTGTTGGGTGGGGCAGTAGGGGCCTCACGAGCGGCGGTTGATGCCGGGTATCGTCCACAATCGGATCAGGTAGGTCAGACTGGTAAAGTAGTGTCTCCGAACTTGTATATCGCCTGCGGCATTTCTGGAGCTATTCAGCACCTGGCGGGCATGAGTTCATCGAAATATATAGTGGCCATTAACAAGGACCCTGAAGCGCCCATCTTTTCAAAGGCGGACTACGGTATCGTAGGTGACCTGTTTGAGGTGGTTCCGGCCATTACTGCTGAGATTAAAAAGTTAAAAGCTTAAATCAATCTTACAGTTCCAGTTTTCAAAGAGCAAGGCAGGTTATTTGCCTTGCTCTTTATTTTTTGATAAACGTATAACCAGCACGTAAATATCCGGTTAAACCCGTGTCAGATAAATCAAAGGATCTTTCTGATACCTAAATTGTGAGGTACAGAACAGGGTCGAATATGTTTTTGTGTGTTGAGCGAAAGAAAGAGAGATTCGTGCCCTCTCTTCCAAGCACGAAAGGGTTACCTCTAAACAGTTCACGGAATATTTACACCGGCATAGCATGGCAGAGAAAGTACATCTTGTGAGTTTAGGATGCCCCAAAAACCTGGTAGACAGCGAGATTATGCTTGGGCGTTTGAGTGAGGAAGGTATAGAGTTTGCCAGTGATGTGGGCGAAGCAGAGTGTATAATCGTAAACACATGCGCCTTTATTGAGCCAGCGACCATGGAGTCGATCGAGACCATACTAAAGTTGGCTCACTTGAAGGTGCATGGAAGATGCAAAAGGTTGATCGTGACAGGTTGTCTTCCTCAGCGGTATGGGAACGAGATCGTGAGCACCTTGCCTGAGGTGGATATATTTTTGGGGACCGGAGCATTTGATCAGATTGTTTCGGCTGTCAATGGTAGACTAGAGGGTACCTGCTACATTCCTCGTCCGGATCAGGCGGAGATAGAGTTATCGGGAGTGCCACGAATCTGTACCACCCCTTCCTATTTTGCGTATTTAAAGATTGCAGAAGGCTGCTCAAATCGCTGCACATACTGTATTATTCCACGGCTTAGAGGTTCGTATCGAAGTCGACCGATCAGAGATGTGGTAGAAGAAGCAAGCAAACTTGCTGGCATGGGAGTGAGGGAACTTATCCTGGTGGCACAGGATACTACAGCATACGGTAGCGACCTTAACGGGAGATATACTCTTGCCGATCTGTTAATGGAACTGGCTAGAATACCAGAACTGATCTGGATTCGAGTCCTATACGGGCATCCTGATCGTATAACAGACGAACTTCTTGAAAGTTTTATTAGCCAAGATAAGATATGCCGTTACTTTGATATCCCGGTCCAGCACGCAAGCAGATCCATATTAAGAAGGATGGGGCGTTCTTATGGTCCGAACAGGATAAAAGACCTGTTTATCCGTATTCGTGAGCGTGTTCCGGACGCTGTGTTAAGGACGACCTTTTTGGTGGGCTTCCCAGGGGAGACAGAGGAGGACTTTAAACAGTTATTGGACATGATAGAGGAGGTTCGTTTCGATCATTTAGGAGCGTTTGCATATTCTCATGCTTCTGACCTACCTTCTGGTAGTTTAAATGATTCTGTTCCAGAAGCGGTGAAGCAGGATCGACTTGATCGGATTATGTCCTGTCAATCAGTACTTTCTAAAGAGAGAAATCAAAGATATGTGGGCGAAGTATTGAAAGTAGTGGTGGAGGGATATGCGGAAGAGACCGAGCTTTTGCTACAGGGAAGGGCGTGGTTTCAGGCACCGGAGATTGATGGGGTTGTTTATATCAATAAAGGGAACGCCAATGTAGGGGACTGGGTTGATGTCCTGATAACCGAAGCTTTTGAATACGATCTATTAGGGGAAATCTTATGAAGGGCTTAAGGGATAGGATTATTGAATCGGTAGGGGAAGACCTGTTACAGATTGAAAAGGCCTTACTGGACAATCTAAATCCGTATCTTCCTCTTGTGTCTCATGTGGGAAGGTATATTCTGTTTAGTGGCGGTAAACGGATTCGTCCACTCCTTATGGTTCTGTCTGCCCGTATCTGTGGCTACAGTGGGAACCAGGACAAGAGGTTTTCAGCAATATTTGAATATATCCATGCCGCTACCCTTCTTCATGATGACATAGTGGATGGAGCCGAGATCCGACGTGGTAACCCGGTATCACATTCTATATGGGGAAATCCGGCAACGGTACTGGTAGGTGACTTTCTCCTTTCCAGATCCATCTCTCTTGCCACTGAGGCAGGCAGCGTCAAGATACTCAAAATCCTTGCTGACACTACTGCTCAAATGTCAGAAGGGGAGATTGAACAACTTCTGAATAGGGATAATCCAGACATCAGTGAATTAGATTATATGGAGGTGATCAAGCGAAAGACAGCCTGCCTGATCCAGGCTGCATGCCACGTCGGTGCAATCCTGGCAGAGGCTACACAGGAGCAGGAAAAGGCTATGGCAGATTATGGGTACAATTTAGGAATTGCATTTCAGATTGCTGATGATCTTTTGGACTATGTCGCCAGCACCGATGTGTTCGGAAAATCAACAGGCAAAGACCTCAAGGAAGGAAAGCTTACTCTCCCTCTGATTCATGCCCTTGGCAATGCAACTGCTGAAGATCGTGAGAGGATGATAGCAATTGTTAAAGATTCAGATACCACGGTGAGAGAGTTTGAAGAAATGGTGAACTTTATAGAGAAGTACGGAGGTTTTTCCTATGCGAAAGATAGGGCGAGGCATTTTGTTTCCGAGGCAAAAAAGAGTCTGTCTATCTTCAAGCCTTCCAATACCCGGGAGACCCTGAGCCTTTTGGCCGATTATGTACTGGAAAGGGAATTGTGAATGTCCGAGGATTAGCCCTGCTACGTGATTTGTTCATTTCAGGTTTGTCGGAATAGATGGCGGGGGGTGATTCTGAAGTTATGACAGACCCCAAAAAACGGTCTTGGTAGCGTTTCCTCCAATTCGTTAGAACAGTCGAATGTGGATATCGCCACCGAGTTTGTCAGGATGACCATCACCCCATCCCCAACCAGATCTTTTCAAACATCCCTGTCAATAGATTGACATGTCGTTAAGCTTTGACCTCGTTTTACCCAGTTAGGGAAAGCCACCGATTTCAACCGGTGGTTACTCCCACAGCCCTTTTGGATCCCATCTTGCCGTTTTGACAATTTGTTGACAGACTTCCCCTATTAAATGCCAGTCGACATATAACTGGACAAGAATACCAGAAGAATATCGAATGGCATAATGGTTGCTAATCCTTTACAGACGAATCAAATGATAAGGGCTTATTAGATGGTAAGGACTGGCCGGAATCTGTAGGCTAACCACATATGGAACAAAAAACCTAAAAGAGGATGTTTTTTTTGATGTTGCATCTTTTTGCCCTCGGGCTTGTGCATGTTCCTATTTTTTATGGGGGTAGTCTTGCGGAGCATATTGATATACCCCCCTTAATGAAAGATAAGTATGGACGGAATAAAAGAGGATATTAAATGGATCAGGGGAGCAGTCTCAAAAGGGCTGTTAAGAGACGAGCAAACAGGCTCAGTGTAAAGAAGAGAGGAATCAGGATCCGGGAGCCAATTAGAAATCCGTTCCCTCGGATTTTTTCCGTAACTAGCGGAAAGGGAGGGGTAGGAAAGACAAGTATAGTCGGTAATCTCGCTGTTGCATTCTCCATGGCCGGGAAAAGGGTGCTCATACTTGATGCAGATCTTGGTTTGGCCAATATCGATATTATCCTTGGGATAAACCCGAAGTATAATATCAAGCATGTGATATACGGAGAAAAAGATCTTTCTGACGTTATTGTGGAGGGACCTGCGGGGGTATGCGTTATACCAGCCAGTTCAGGAATCCAGGAATTGGTTCATCTGACCGAAGGGCAAAAGCTGAACCTTTTGAATGAGTTCGATAAACTAAATGATCTTTTCGATGTATTGCTGATCGATACGGCGGCTGGCATATCCTCGAACGTAATGTATTTCAATCTGGCTGCTGATGAAAGGATTGTAGTGGCAACCACTGAGCCAACTTCTATTATCGACGCCTATGCACTTATCAAGGTAATGTTCATGAAGTATGGAACCAAACACTTCAAGGTCTTGATTAATATGGTTGATTGCGAAGAGGAGGCCGAGGCTGTTTACCGAAACCTGACTCGGGTTGTCTTTCGATCCCTGAAAGGTAGCTCTGTGGAGTATATCGGATTTATTGCAAAGGATGATCACCTCCAGATGGCAGTAAGAAGACGGAGATCAGTGATAGAACTCTATCCCGATTCGCGGTCATGCAAGAGTTTTAGAGATCTAGCCAATAACCTGTTGACGTTACCTGTGAGAGATCAACTGGACGGAAATATAAAATTCTTCTGGAGGAGGCTAATAAACTGTCCTTAAAGTCGATTGGAACAGATGACTGGGAAACATATCATCCTGATTCAGGTAATCCTACATTGCAAATTTTGATACGGTTAAAAAAGCCATATAATTTCAGCTGATGATTTCGGTGAGTGCTGGCATTTTATGGTTACCCGATGTCACAGAGAGGTTTGACCCAAAAAGAGAGGTTCAGAACTATAGAGGCCTTGCAGACTGTGATGCGTGACTCTGCCTTTGATGTTAGGTACCCCTTTCTGAATGGATAGTGCCTGGTATATTTGGCTTGACAATCCGATAGCCTTCCTCTTATTATCAGTTTAGTATCCTTATCTTGAGAAGACATGTAGGAAATAGTCCTAACCCCGTAACCGCCAAAAGATAAAGAGCGAACAACCTCAGGGATGAATTAAATCCATATATTTTAGAAAAATGAGACTGGGGATCATTGGCCTTCCAGGGTCAGGCAAAACAACTATTTTTCAGACCCTGACACATGATCGGGGTGAAAAGACAGAGATTGAGAAAATGGGGCTCAGGGTTGCCGTAGTGCGTGTTCCAGACAGTAGACTCGAAATCTTGAGCAAGTTGTATCGGCCCCAAAAAACAATCTATGCCCAACTCGAATATGTACTTCCTCTGGTCAAAGCCTCCCATGGCCGGGAAGAAAAGGCCAAGGAGGAGAGTTGGGGCCCTATTCGAGATTGTGATGCCTTGATTCATGTAGTCCGTAATTTTCAAGGCCCTGGTGGGTACCTGCCAGATCCCCAGGCAGATCTTGTAAAGCTGGAAAGCGAATTGATCTTTTCAGATCTGGTTAGTGTAGAAAAGCGGCTTGAGCGACTTGAAGCTGACCGAAAGCGAGGTAAGAGGATAAACGAGGAAGAACTTTCTCTTCTAAACTTGTGCCTTAAACTGCTCGAGGGAGAGATACCTTTACGGAAAGATCCTGATCTGGCTGCCTCCCCCCTCCTCAAAGGGTATAGTTTTCTTTCTGCAAAGCCGATATTGGTCCTTTTCAATAACGCAGACGAAGATGATGAACTACCTCGCGGGATAGAGTCCTGGGCTAAGGAGAATGGGTTGGTTGTTCGCGGCAAGCTGGAGATGGAGCTTACGCAGCTTGAAGAAGGGGCTGATGAATTCCTAAAAGAATACGGCATACGGACCTCGGCCGTAGAACGGATTATCAGGCGTTCTTATGATATCCTGGGTTTGATCTCATTCTTTACAGTTGGGGATAATGAAGTACGATCCTGGAGTATAAAAAGGGGTTCTACAGTGTTGGAGGCAGCAGATATGATCCATTCCGACTTCAAAAAGGGATTTATCCGGGCCGAGGTCGTTTCTTTTACAGACCTGGTGGAGTGCGGTAGCTATCATCAAGCGAGGAAAGGAGGTAAGATCAGGATGCAAGGGAAGAATTATCACGTGCAGGACGGCGATGTCATTCGGATTCATTTCAAGGTTTGAGATTGAATTTTTATAACACTTTAGCTCTTTTCAAAGAGGTAAAGTGTTATAAATATTTTTTTCGTAACTGTTTACACGAGGTGAAGTTTTCCTTAGAGCGAGCTGGCGGAAACCTTTAGTTTTTCCGTTCCCGCTCTCAACTTACTGGAAAAATAAAGGTTGGAGACATCGGAGTGTGAAGGAAAGCTTCACCACTGTAAACAGTTACTTTTTCTTCTTATTTTCTCGAGATGTAGTCCAAGAATCCTTTAATGCTATTCTTTAGAAAGAAGTGTTCCCGCGTCTTTACAGTCTCTTGCATCTTTTCGAATGGTGACAGCAAAGGGTCGTCATTCAGTAATTTCTTAAAGCAACTTTCCTCAATATCCTCCCCGCTATAGTTTTCCGTTACCCTTTTGATGATTTCCTCCCAGCGTAGAAGTTGGTCTCGGTGGTACTCAAGTATTCTTCTTGGATCACTATGATTGCCAAAATGCCCAAAGCAGATGATTTCAGGGTTGTAGCTGAGCAGTTCGTCAATGCTTTTTATTGAGACTTCAAGCATGAATTTCGGGGGTGTAGCTGGTCTTAGATAGATGCTATTCGGAAATGATTGATATACTCCGCTTGTTTCCCCTGCAAACAGGTAAGGGCCACATATGTAGGAGACGTGGTGAACAGCGTGTCCCGGTGTCATAACCGGGGTAATGTAGGGTGAGGCTAGCTGGCTTGCATCAAGGATACTTTGAGGACGAACGGCCTTGATCGGGCCGTATGCTCGTGCCATATCCCCCACGACCTTGATCGTTCCCTCCCATAATGTTGCGGGATCGATCAGATGTGGTATACCCTTCTTATGGACTACGATTGGAGTCTCAGGAAAGAAGGGTGCCAGATGTCCTATGCCTCCAGCGTGATCCAAATGGATATGGGTAAGGAGTATATAGTCTAGGTGGTTAATTCCAAGGGTTTTTAGTGCCTCAATTAGATAAGGTATTGTGGCCGAAGGGCCTACATCTACAAGGAAGGTTTTTTCTCCATTATACAGCCAGCTGCCGATAAAGTCAGTAAAACCGGTTATGTTCTGGTCTAGACCAATAAGATAAAGATCGGTTCCTTTTTTAAAAATCTTCATAATCGATTTCCTCCAATTCGTACATCTTCTAATACCTATCCGTTTGTCTCCTGTGGTACCGGGATCTGTGCGATTCTATACGATCGACTGGGGTGAGTCAAGTCGTCACAATAGGTGTATCGTCTTGGTATTCCAAATTACTTGACAGCTACATTTGATGATTATATATAAAAAATAGATATAGCAGGGAAGGGATGAAGAAGGCTCTGCTAAAGGGTGTACAAGGGACTCTCTGTCGCCAAACTAGCGAAGGAGTGAGGATGTACGAATACACTCATATCCCACTGGGAGAGGAGGTAACTGCACTCGCTGGCTCTTATTGGAAAACAGAAGAGGGTTGGCTACTTTACAATGACAAAAAAGTTTTATACTTCCTGGGAAGTACGAGCACAATATGTTGCTGTGCTGGAGATTGTCCTGGATTTGAATACATTATGGTTCCAGGTTATATAAAAGCGTGGCAGTATAGAAAGAACGAGGAAGGGTTATTGGTCTCAGCGATTGAACCTATTCAGAGACAAGAAGAGAAGCGAGAAATAAGGAAAATCCTTCAGGAGAAGTATCGAGTTTCGCAGGTCGAATTCTGGTAATCAACTTCCCCTCTGTTTATACCGTGCAAAAGGCTCTAACCTGGAGCGTTGCAAATTTTGATATGATTAACAAACCGATCTAGTTTCGCCTACTTGTATTGCTCAATTCTTCTAACAAGAAGCAACTCATTAAGACGTTTGCCTAACCTCTTTTCACTTGTTCCTACGAGATTTGTTCCCCGTCTGCGTGCTTGCTCATTAAATCCTGAAAGCTGATCTTTTTTCCTCAAACAGTTCAGGATTTGTTAGGTCTAAAATTAATCATGTATAATGATTTTGAAAAAAGGATTCAAACTTTTTCCGAATGGTTATATGAATCCCGGCATCTTGTTGTTTTTACTGGGGCTGGCATCAGTACGGAATCGGGTCTCCCTGATTTCAGAGGCCCGGATGGAATGTGGACGCGGCGGGAAAAAGGGCTTCCTCCTAAGCCTATGGTACGGGCATGGGATTCGGTAGAACCAAACACTGGCCACCTTGCTATAGTTGAGCTCCAAAGGTTGGGTAAGTTGAAGTTTCTAATTTCACAAAATGTGGATAACCTTCATCTAAAATCAGGGATTTATTCTGATTTGTTGGCAGAACTTCATGGAAATATAACCAAACTTCGATGTGTGCGATGTGGTGAAAAAGTGGATCGCTCTGCTGGTAGAACTCTTTGCTCATGTGGTGGTAAGCTTGTGTCGAGTATAGTAGATTTTGGTCAACCTCTTCCAGAAAGGGATCTTATGCTTTCCTTCGAGCATTCCCGAAAAAGCGACCTTTTTGTTGTTGTGGGTTCGAGTCTGGTGGTGACCCCGGCAGCGGATATGCCCAGAGAAGCCCTTCGCTCTGGTGCGAAACTGGTCATCATTAACCAGGGCGAAACTCCCTTTGACCGAGTTACGAACCTTCGTTTTCATGAGAGGATTGGAGAAGTTCTGCCCAGAGCTGTAAACCGATTAAAAATGCTGATGGGAATGTTCGAACAGTATGCGCCCACAAAGTGAGTGTGATAAAAGGACATGTATAGATATATATCAATTGACGGATTGCCTTGGGCAAGGGTGTAATAAATTGATGGTTGACACTCTGGATAGTTCAATGCTAAAATGACCTAGTAAAAGTATTCTTGGTTGGTAAAACCAGAATTTAGAATAAAAGGTAACGGTTCACGGAGTGTAAAGCCCGTTAGAATTTCACACGGGGCACTAAACCCCGCCGCCTAAGAGCATCGGTCTCCCGCTGGCCCGTGTGAAAAAAGAGGTATGTATCGATTTTGATTCGGTGCTTCCGCCAGGGGCTTTTCTAACGGGGTAAAGAAAAAGCTTCACTCTGTGAACAGTTGCAATAAAAGGAACTCTTAAATCATAGGGCAATATCATGAAAAATGTTATATCCCTTAATGACCGCCTAAAGTTAGATAAGGAAAAGAAGGCCTTCTTGATTAAATGGCGCAAGCTTCTTTCTGCACGTAAAGTTCTTCAGTGTACGCAATGCGCGCTTAAATGCTCCAAATGCGGAACCCAAATCATGTCGTCGGACAAAGATGACAAACAAAGAAGGCTCCCATATCGTCTGTGCGAGAGTTGCTCTGATGAATATAGGGAATATACTAGTATATTACAAGGTGGTGAAGGACCGTCTTGCTACTGGCATAATAAAGAATGGATGGACGTGTGGAAGACATGGATAGCTTATCAAGAGTCATTAAGACGCTATCGTAATTCTAAAGAATTCCTTGATCTTTTGAAGGAACTCGAGGGTCCAGAGCGTGAAACGTAATGTAAAACAAATAAATTTTGGATAGATCAGGAGAAGGTATATGTTTGGAATCGGAATGCCAGAATTAATCGTTATTCTAGTCATTGTGCTGATTATTTTTGGGGCCGGCAAACTTCCTGAAATAGGTAGTGGCATAGGAAAAGGGATTAGAAATTTTAGAAAGGCCACCAGTATTGATACAGACGATATTCCTATACAGAATGAAACGGAAGAGTTTGAGAAGAAAGAACAATAAAAAATTAAGCCTTTGTTTTTGAATCATGAGCCAAAAAAGCGATATCCTAAAAGGGTATATCGTCTTCCTTGATCGCAGGCCTATTAGGCTCTATCGACTCCTGAGGAGGTATTTCATCGATGTTTCGACCTCCTAACATCTGCATGTGGGTAGCCACTATTTCGTACACCTGATGCTTATTTCCTTCCTGATCTTCCCATTCTCGACTTCTTATCCGGCCTTCAATATACACCAGCCTCCCCTTGGAAAGATATTCTCCACATATTTCACCAAGGCGTCCCCATGCTACAATACGGTGCCATTCTGTATGTGATTCTTTTTCTCCGTCCTTATTGGTCCAAGTCTCGGTAGTGGCCAGAGAAAAGTTTGCCACGGCCATCCCGCCCGGGGTATAGCGTACTTCTGGATCTCTTCCGAGATTACCAACTAAGATTACCTTGTTGATACTTCCCATGCCTCGCCTCCATATCTGTATCACTCGTCCTTTTATGTTGATAATCCACAGGTTCCATGCAATAAAAAAAGTATTGTAAGGTTATAAATGAATCGATAACAGGACTGCTGAAAGGAAGGAACGATTCACAAGAAATCATGTGACAAAAATCCGACAAATTTTTGTTTGACTTTTCTGGTATTGTAGCCATATGTTTTAATGAATTGTGGAAGTTAAAAGAAGCTACATTGGACAAACGGAATTTATAATCAATTCCATAAACCAAACGGAGTATAAAAATAAGTTAAAATAATGTCAAGGAATATGTGAAAAGGCAAATCTCTGTCTTCTCCAGTGGTCCTTATCGCTTAATCCTGAATCCTTTCACGGGGTAATGTACAACCTTTACGGGATAAGCGAATATTTATGTGCAGAGGTCTCCAACCTTAAAGATGGATACTACTTTTATAGATAAACTCGTAAGAGGACCGGAAAGGTAGAAATTGTCAGACAGTATGATACAACAAGACTTATCTTCTCGGCAGCTTGTAAACCTAATAGTAGAGAGACTTTATTCCCATCCCCTCAATTACTTGAAGGAGGATCAGATCTCTAAAAGAAGGCTATGCAGAACACGGGCCAGCGTAATTTTATTGATTTCAGTTCAACCTGAGCATATACATTGCAAGAATAGCCTTGTCTTCTTGCTGAACAAACGGTCTGAGCGGGTAAGACAGCCGGGGGATCTGTGTTGTCCTGGAGGTGGCATTCACCGTTTTTTGGACACATTGCTAAGTCGGCTATTATGTCTGCCATTGAGTCCCCTTCGTCGAAGCCGGGGATGGCAGGAAATGCTGAAGGTATGTCCCCAACATGCCACTTCTTTAGCCCTTTATTTGGCAGCAGCTCTGCGAGAAAGCTGGGAAGAGATAGGTCTTAACCCTTTTCTTGTTGAATTTCTAGGGCCATTGCCTCCTTATCGTCTGAAGCTTTTTCGCCGGGAAATCCTTCCTGTGGTCGGCTTGATTCGTTTTCCAACTAGGCTTCGCCCCAACTGGGAGGTGGAGAGAATTGTATATATCCCTTTGAGCGCATTTGGGGATGAAACAAGGTATGCTCAATACATTGTGAATGTGAGTGATTCACTAAAGGATCGAGTGGACGAGGATCCAATGCATTTCTCATGCTTCTTGTACCAGGATGGAGTACGGGCAGAAATCCTTTGGGGCGCAACATATTCCATTATTATGTCTTTCTTGAAACTGGTCTTTGACTTCACGCCCCCGAGTGGTTCAGAATTAAACGTTATCAGAGGAAATATTACCCCAGAATATATAACCGGTAAACAATAAAATCGCACTGTATAAATCCCCATTTCCATGCCCCGCAATGACTTTTCCCTTGACGCAAAACCGACTTTATCCTATTGTAACTTTTCAAGAAGTGAAAAGAGACGGTCCACAGCGTGGATGGCTGCAAACCCTTATCACTTGACTAAGAATCAGGTAAACACCGTGTGCGAGGTGAAAGATGACACAAAAACACGCAACACCGTCCGATAACCGCGTGACCATTGTGCCTACAGGATGCTGCCACGACTGTGGCGGCCGTTGTGTGCTTAAGGCGCATGTTAAAGACGGCAAGATTATCAGGTTGGAGACCGATAACGGTGAAGAGCCTCAGATTCGGGCATGTCTTCGGGGTCGCGCCTACCGACAGAGGGTCTATTCGCCGGACCGGCTGAAATACCCCCTTCGCCGCGTTGGGGAGCGTGGCGAAGGTCGGTTTGAACGTATATCATGGGACGAGGCACTTGATACTGTTGCATCTGAACTCAAGAGAATAAAAGGAACATATGGCAATTCAGCTATTCTTCTAGCAGGAGGCTCGGGTAACCAGGGCATGCTCCATGGCGCTAATCAGGTGGCACGAATGCTAACCCATTTCGGAGGGTATACCCGTACATGGGGGGCAGCCTCATATGAAGGATCCCTTTTTGCTTCCATGGCCACATACGGTACCATCAGTACTGGGAACACTCGGGATGACCTTCTCAACTCTCGTCTCATCATCATGTGGGGCTGGAATCCAGCCAACACCATACAAGACCCCGGGACAAGCCTATACCTGGCCAAGGTCCGTGAAAAGGGGGCAAAGATTGTGGCAGTGGACCCCCGTTACACGGACTCGGCAGCCACATTCGCTCATCAGTGGATTCCCATTCGTCCTGGTACCGATGCTGCCATGCTCATTGCCATGGCCTACGTCATCATTACCGAGAATCTTCATGATCAGGTTTTTATCGATAAGTATACCGTGGGCTTTGACAAATATCGAGAGTATGTCCTAGGTATTGAGGATGGTATTCCGAAGACTCAAAAGTGGGCCGAATCCATTACTACCGTACCTGCCGATATCATCACAGATCTGGCACGAGAGTATGCTACCAGTAAGCCGGCCGCACTCATAGCCGGCTGGGGCCCAGCCCGAACCGCTATGGGCGAGCAGTATTCCCGAGCCGCCAATGTGCTTACAGCTATTACTGGAAATATCGGGATACACGGAGGTTATGCCGCTGGGTTCATGAGAGCTTACTCAAGCCGTGAGAAGCGCGGGCCGCGCGGTCCAAAGAATCCAGTCGAGGTGGGGGCACCGCCACGCAAAGATAGTCTTTACAAGCTACGAGGCGGTACTAACCCTACTAGCGCGCGTATCCATAGTTCCAAGATATACGATGCTATTCTGAGAGGTCGCGATGGTGGATACCCAGCAGATATCAAGATGGCATATGTTGTGGCCAGCAACTTTATCAACCAGCACCCCAATACACGCCGCGGGGTGGAAGCGTTTAAGACTCTGGAGTTTATAGTAGTCCATGAGCAGTTCATGACGCCCACTGCCAAGCTTGGTGATATCGTACTACCAGTGAACACGTTCATGGAGCGTAATGACATCGCCCCACCGTGGCTTGGAGCACCGTATTACATCTACCTTAACAAGGCCATAGATTCCCTGTACGAGTCAAAGTCAGATCTTGAGATATGCCGAGAGCTCTCCAAGAGACTCGGCATTCCTCATGCATTTGGAAATGAGTCAGAAGATGAGCTGCTACGCAATATTGCCTCCTTCCGGGAGGACATACCCGATTACGATGCCATGAAGCGCGATGGTGTAGTCAAGATCAAGATTCCAGAGCCCATCGTGTCATTTAAAGAGCAGATCGATGATCCAGAGCATAATCCGTTTCCTACCCTATCCGGCAAGATAGAGATATACTGTAAGCATCTGGCCGATATGAACAATCCCATGATTCCGCCCATTCCTAAATATATCACCCACTGGGAGAATTACGATGACCCCTTGGCCGCGAAGTATCCTCTTCAGCTTCTGACTACTCACTGTAAGACAAGGGCCCACTCTACCTGGTATAATGTTCCCTGGATGAAGGAAATTGAACCCCATTCTGTTTGGATCAATCCTGTTGATGCTGAGGCTCGAGGCATAAAGGATGGTGATCTCGTAGATGTATTTAACGATCGTGGCAGGATTCGTATCCCGGCTTGGGTAACCGAACGGATCATGCCTGGTGTGGTCAATGTAAGCCAAGGGGCATGGTATGACCCCGATGAAGAAGGTGTAGATCGGGGTGGTTGCGCCAATGTGCTAACCAACGATGAACAATCCCCTGGAGGGGCTGTGCCTATGAACACTGCGCTGGTTCAGGTAGAGCTTGCATCACATGCAGCTCCTTGAAAAAGTTAAGCTGTGTAACATTCAGTCTTACAAATACACTTTTTTCAAGGGGTTACACAAGGACACAGGAGGAATTCTAATGAGCCAGATGGGTTTCTACTTTGATCAGACGCGATGTATAGGGTGTTACACATGTGCTGTGGCGTGCAAGGATTGGCATGACATCGATGCTGGTCCAGTAAACTGGATGCGGGTACATACAATAGAGGAGGGAAAGTTTCCCAATCTTTTCGTTGCCTATCTGGTCTTACCTTGCTTCCATTGCGCTGACCCACCCTGCGTTCGTGCCTGCCCTGTGGGTGCTATCTACAAAAGAGAAGCCGACGGTATTGTTGTGGTAGACCAGGATAAGTGCTTGGGAAAGCACGAATGTCGCACCCTATGCCTTAATGCATGTCCCTGGAACGTCCCACAGTTTGGTACCCAAGATAACGCCAAGATGCAGAAATGCGATCTCTGCCTGGAGCGGTTAGAACAGGGTTTGCAAACCATCTGTGTGGAGGCCTGCCCCATGTACGCTCTTGATGTCGGACCAATGCATCAGCTTCGTGCGCGATACGGGGATGTAGTGGAGGCCGAGGGTTTTCGTTACTCCAAGAGATTCAAGCCGTCTGTGACGTTCAAGCCCAAGCGCCGAGGTCAAGGAATGGATAGCGGGTAGCAGTATGAGCTTCTGTTGTGGTTGAGCGGGTAACAGGGATTGGGCTAGAAGGGTGCAGGTAAACGGTTACGGAAATGTCATACTTCGTGAATGCTTGCGAGAGCTAAGCGAAAGAAATATTATTCATCAAGGTTGGGCTAAGTATGGACTGGGATAAGCTTTTTCGGCCCCGTTCCATTGCGGTCATCGGGGCTTCAGCAAAACAAGGAATAAATATCAATCTTTTTTTTCCATCCCTGGTTAAGGCGAAGTTTCCCGGAAAACTCTATCCTGTCAACCCCCGGGTATCTGAGGTCATGGGTTACCCGGCTTATCGATCAGTAAGAGAGATTCCCGATCCAGTAGACTATGCAATCATTGCAGTTCCCAGAGAAAAGGTGTTAGGGGTCCTGGAAGACTGTATAGCAAAGGGGGTGTTTGCGGCCCATATTTTTACCGCTGGTTTTAGTGAGACTAACACCCCTGAGGGGAAAAGGCTAAACCAAGAACTAAAGGAACTCGCTTCAGGTCGCATTCGGATCATTGGACCAAACTGCGTCGGTATCTACTGTCCTGGGGCGCATATGGCTTACCTTCCACAACAAACGATTATGGCAGGAGACATAGGTTTTGTTTCACAGAGCGGAGGTCATAATTCGCTATTCATCGAAACCGCCACCTCCCAGGGTCTATATTTTTCCAAGGCGGTGAGTTTGGGGAATGCCATGGATCTAAGGGTTAACGACTTTCTGGAGTATCTGGGGGGAGATCCAGAGACCAGAATTATGGGGTGCTATGTGGAAGGTATGGAGGATGTTGAGGGTAGACGATTCTTTGAACTGGTGCGTAAGATCTCTCCGGTAAAACCAGTTATGATCATGAAGGCGGGAAGAGCGGAGGCTGGATCTCGTGCAGCAGGAAGCCATACTGGATCATTGGCTGGTTCCTATCCTTTGTGGAAGAGCATAGCTACCCAAGCCAATGCGGTTCTAGTGAACGATTTTACTGAGATGGTGGATTTTATATGGATATACAAGTGCCTTCGCCGTCTTCCTGGTCTTCGGGCAGGAGTTGTCTGTGGGGGAGGGGGTAACTCCGTTTGGTGCGCGGATTCTCTGTGCAGCTTTGGCCTTACTATGCCTCCCTTGAGCCCACAGACCCAGAAGAAGCTCCTACAGCTCACCGATGCCGTGGGTACGATTGTTCAGAACCCCATTGACCCTAATTTCTCCATGCTGGACCCTGAGGTGCACTATCGTGTATTTGAGATTTTAGATGCCCAACAGGATATTGACATCTTAATAAATATAGGGGTCTTTGACTTCACCTATCACATGATGAAAACCTGGGGGGTTTTTACTCAGGAAGAGTTAATTCAGAATGAGATTAAGCGCTTGACTACCATCGGCAAAAGGGTCAAGAAGCCTTTTGTGGCTGTACTCTTTCACGTTGCCGAAAACGCAGATATGAGCGAAATCCTGAATCGGGTCCGTCAGCAGGTGAGGAAGTGCGGCGTACCCTGTTATTCAAGTATGGAGCGGATGGCAACCTCTATTCTGCGCCTTAAGGCTTACTGCGAACGAAGAGAAAGCATAAGGCCGCCGTACAGGACTTATAGCTTGCCATGAAAAAAAAGCTTCCCATACGACGGCCTGAATCGTGTAAGAGTCTGTCTGTGCAGAGGATTTCGAAGATGGTCTCGGTTTTCTGACACAGACTCTTGTGTGAGGTACCAGCTCCCGAAGATCGTAGGTAGATAGCGTAACAGTGAGGGGTCGGTTACTTCTTTGGCAGGTTCTTTTTCCTCTGGTAGATGAATCTGGTACGTTTAGCGACAGTTAGTTTGGTTCGAAATAGTAACCGCTCTCCCTGGAATTGACTCTCCAAGTACGATTGAGCTGTTGGATTCTCATGTCTGGTCG
>DTYH01000149.1 GCA_012961955.1 Desulfobacterales bacterium
AGGGACTTGGGTCTGACTATCTCTTCATAGCAGCTTACATCTTTTCCTTGACACCTTGTAGTATCTCTCTGCTACCCAAAACTTTTACGGGAGAGGTTTTTCACTCCGCTTTGCTCCGTTCGGAATGACGTAATTGGTCACGGAGTGAAGCAAAGGCGAAATGTGGAGGGCGCAGAACATCCCCCACTTTCAACTCACCAGGAAAGCAAGGGTTGGATACATCGGAGGGTTCTGAGTAGTTGCGTAATAGTTAAATCAGGAAGGGAGTGTATGATTTGATTCTAAACTCAAAACACAAGGCATCGTCTTATCAATTTACACTCTGGGTGGCTTCCCTTCTTCTGATTGGATGTCTCTCGATCCTTGCCTGCGCACCGGTCGTGATCCCTGTTTATAGAGAAGCGCGACCTTCAAACGAAGAACATATAAGCAGATCATTTTCAAGGGCAGACCAACTATTAAAGGAAAAGAAATATCGTGAGGCCCTGGCGATATATGAGGATTACTTGAGGCGATACCCCGGCGGTTTTCTTAGAGACATGGCGCTGATGAAATCAGGGATAATCTATGCAGAGCTAGGGGCATACGATGTAGCTCGTCGTTCATTCAATCGGATTATCTCAGATCATCCAGAAAGCCGTTTCTTCCGAGAGGCGAGATTCAGGATTGCCATGTCGTATATGAAAGAAGGAAGTTATGAGGAGGCTATCACGCACGCAAAAGACCTGCTTCGCACCCCCTTGTCTCGACAGGAGAAGCTTCAAATCTATCCTCTATTGGGAGAGGCATACCTTGGAATCAAAGATCGCCTTAAAGCAGTTGATGCGTACAGTATCGCCTATTACTTGGCCACGGGAGCTAAGAAGGCTGCCCTCCTTTCCAGGATTGAAGGGATAATAAGAGAATCAAAGGAAGATGAGCTGATCGTGCTGGAGAAGAGATATAATGAGGGTGTTTTTGCAGGTATTATACGATTTGAACTTGGACGGAGATATAGAGACCAAGGCCTGGTAAGAAAGGCAGCCGAAAAGCTGAAAGACTTTCTGACCCGATTTCCCCACCATCCCAGGGCAAAAGAGGCCAGAACGATCCTTTCAGAATTAAGAGAAGGGTTACTTGTGGATAGGTTCACCATTGGATGTGTCCTCCCCTTAACCGGTCGGTATAGTACCTTTGGGAACAGGGCACTTAATGGGATCGAGCTTGCCCTTGATCGATTCAATTCCCAACCCGAAGTGCACGAGGTACAGATCATTATCAGAGACTCCGGGAGCGACCCGCGCCAAACCATCAAGGCGGTTGAAGACCTGGGGGAGAACGAACACGTGATGGCCATCATTGGGCCTATGATTACGGCCGAATCAGCAGCAATCAAGGCTCAATCGTTAAAGGTTCCCATTATGGTCATGACCCAAAAACCCGATATCATCGAACTCGGAGATTATGTCTTTCGGGATTTCCTAACCTCAGATAGGCAGGTAAGGGGTATTGTATCTTATGCAATACAGGAACTCGGGTTAAAAAAATTTGCCGTTCTCTATCCTGAAGAACGGTATGGGACTACCTTTATGAACCTGTTTACGGACGAACTGATCGCCAATGGTGGAGAACTTGTCTGTGTGGGATCGTATGGGAAGGAACAGACCGATTTTGGTGATGCTATAGAGAAGCTGGTAGGACTTCATAATCCTGAGACAGAGGGGGATAAGTCAGATCCGGTTGAATCCGGTGCTGAAAAAGAGGAAAAGCTCAAGCCTGTTATTGAGTTTGAGGCCATGTTTATCCCCGATACATTCCAAAAAGTTGGTCTTATCGCTCCTCAACTTGCCTATCATGGGGTGACAAACATCCTGCTGTTGGGAACCAACCTGTGGCATTCTGAAAAATTGATAGAGATGGCCTCAGATTATGTGCAGGGAGCTATTATATCAGAAGGTTTTTTTGCCGAGAGCCCATCTCCTGCGGTACAGGAGTTTGTCAGGACCTTTAAGGAAGTATTCGGTAGAATGCCAGCCTTTCTCGAGGCTCAGGCGTATGATACAGCTACGATCCTCTTCTCTCTAGTCAACCGGCCCCAAGTCTGGTCACGTCACAGCCTAAAAAACGCTCTGTTATCCCTTAAAGACTTCCCAGGGGTGACGGGAGTTACTTCCTTTAGACAAAACGGAGAGGCGGATAAACCGGTTTATCTCCTCAAGATTGTCGGACAGCGTTTTGTTCAGGTCAGATGATAAATCCGATATACGTTATATATACATGCCTGACCGGGGGCCTTTTTTTATATGTCTTTCCTGAGTTCTGGCTTTATACTATCCTGAGTGGAAGGTATAGGGCTGGTCTGAAAGAACGTTTAGGTTTCGTTCCACAAACGTTGGTCAAGGAGCTTAAGCATAGGAAACGTATATGGATACATGCCGTATCCGTAGGCGAGTTACAGGTTGCAGCCCCTATTATGGAGGCGGTAAATGCTATCAGATCAGATTGTGCATTTATCATCTCTACGACCACGGAACAAGGCAGGAAAGTGGCACGCGATATGTTTGGGGCCAACTTTCCTCTTATTTATGCCCCTCTCGATTTTATCGGATCGGTCTACAAGGCCCTTAATTCTGTTCGTCCCCATGTCATGGTCTTCCTCGAGACAGAGATATGGCCTAACTGGGTTGCTGAAGCGAATCGGAGAGGGATCAGGATTGGGCTGATAAACGGTCGTATCTCCGTTCGTTCACTGGCAAGTTATATGAAGTTTCGTCCTTTTATGAGGATGGTGCTTAAGAATTTTGACATCTTCAGCATGATCCTGGATGAGGACGCTCGCCGCATCCGGCTTATGGGAGCCGACCCTGCTAAGATAGAGGTAAACGGAAACGCAAAGTATGAGTCACTGATATTCCGTAAAGATCCCTCTATACCGGATAGGATGCAACACATCCTGAACATTCTCCCCTACCACAAGGTATTCATAGCCGGAAGTACCCGGAGTGGTGAAGAAGAGATCATCCTTGGGGTATATAAAAAGATATTGATTCAGTTTCCCGAAACCATCCTTATTCTTGTTCCACGGCATGTAGAAAGGACGCCCGCCATTGAATCCCTCGTCAGGGGTTATGGATTTTCCTGCTGCCTGAGAAGTGCAATTCATCCACCAAACAGGGTCCGAACCGAGCAGGTGGTAATAGTGGATACTATTGGAGAGCTGTTTGACCTCTATAGCGTAGGAACGATTATATTTTGTGGAGCTAGCCTTGTCCCCTTGGGAGGACAGAATCCTCTAGAGGCTGCTGTATGGGGTAAACCGGTCTTTTACGGGCCTTCAATGGAAGATTTCTTAGACGCAAAGCAACTTCTCGAAAAAGGAGGTGCCGGGATAGAGGTCCGTAATGGAGATATGCTAGCAGAAAAGGCGCTCTGGTTCTTGAACCACCCAGAGGAGTTGAAGGCATTGGGATGTCGCGCTTGTAACGCGGTATCGGTCAACAAGGGCGCTGCAAAAAGACACGCTGAGGCGATCTGTAGATTGTTGA
>DTYH01000150.1 GCA_012961955.1 Desulfobacterales bacterium
CCAGCCCGGATTGAGCTGTTCGCTTGGTGATTTCGCTAATCATAACAGAATTTGGTCTAGTTCTGGCAATGTCCTGGATGTGAAAGACTGTATTAACTGAACGCCTATCACAGTATAATCCATCTTCATTTCAAAGCCAATGTTTCCCACCACCACGTCACCGCTATTAATACTAATCCCTACGCTTAGCGAAGTGCCGATTTCCGGTAAAATATTCTTATTGAACTCACCACAATACCATGCTTCACAGCCAAAGCTGCTGCAATAGCATTATCTGCATCATCTATTCCGGACACTGGAGCTCCAAACAGGGCCAGAAAGCCGTCACATATTTATCCACTATTCCATGATGTTGCCAGACCAAGTTCCCCATTATCGAAAAAAAGCTGTTCAGCACTAAAATCCCCTTTGTGAACCAATAGATTTACAAAAAAGTAGAATAGGCTCGTATGTCGATGTTCAACAAGGTCACAGTCCTTAGCTCGCCCATGAGAGAACTCTTTCATAGATTCCTGATGGAGAATCCTGTCTACAACCTCTTTAGGAACGAACTTTTGAAGCATATTCTTGATGCCACGTTCTTCCTTGGCCATAGGTAGTGTTTAATTATGATAAAGCCTCGCGTTCTCGATGGCGATACTCACTGCGGCTGGTACAGATTGTAATAGATGCTCGTCATCAACATTGAATTCCCCATGGATCTTGCTGAGGACTTCTATTACTCGCAGAACCCTCCCCTGTGAGATCATCGGCACACACAACGAAGGACGTGTCTCAAAGCTGGTTACTCGCTCAACTTCTGAGTAAAAACTGAGATGATATCCTAACGTCTTTCACCAGGATTGATTCCCCCCAACGACACGCTGAATATCCTGCAATACCTAGGCCTAATTTTAGCCGAAACCTTTTGAGGGGGGGCAGAATCAATATCGAACGACACTTTAAAAGCAAGCTCGTTCCCTTCCAATAACAGGATTGAACCTGCCTCAACCCTTATTGTCATCCTTATCATGTCCATGGTATATTTGAGTACCTAATCGATGTCAAAAGTGGAGGCAGCCAGGGTGTCTTCAATCTGGTTTAAGGTCTTCAGCTCCTGGTTCCGGTTAACCATGGCTTTGGATATATTACTGAACTCACTGCCTATACCCATAAAACCAGCCATTCCTGTCACGATTCTGCGGTCTTTATAAGTGTAGTTCCCTTGCTCCCTGGAACCGAGGGCAAGCACCTCTTCTACTCCCCTTAGTCTTCAACGGATGTAGGATAGCCGAACATATCCCGTGATCCTTAAAAATCTTTGGGTCTGCGCGACGAGAGAAATTTTCGCGCCTGGATACGACCACGATTGTCTCCTGCCTCATCGATTTATCGATAAGGGAACCCAATAGGAGATATGAACCCCCGGTATAGTAGACTCTGGTTCCAGGATATATATCTGATCTGGGCAGTTTTTGTCCACAACTAAGACAAGTGCTATGTTAAAATGAATATTCTTCAGTATTTCAAACAGAATGGACTGAATAAGCTCGCATTCTGTAAGGCTGGAGTTGAGGGCTGAAGCTATTTTTTCAAGCAATTGCAGGCCAACCTCGTCCTGTTCCATTCTTTTCATCAGAAAGAGATTGTCATAGGCAAGGTTTGCGTTACTCATCAATGTACTAAGAACGTTGACACCATCCTGTGTGAACGGACCTCTGTTCTCCTTTCTCGATACAGTCAATACTCCAGAATATCATTGGTCGTTTTTAAAGGCATACATAGAAAGGATTTAGAATCTTAATGAAGATAGTGTTTTCCTTCCAAACCGACCATAATTTTCGATATCATCCACCAGTAGAGGAGACTTATTGATTACTGCACACCTGGCAATACTAGCGGCAAACTCGATCCGATCCCCATTTTTTTACCTTCCCTCCCAGGCCTATATTGGCCTGTACGAAAAAATTCTCATTTTACGGACATTCTAAGATAAAGATAGAACCTATCTCCGCATTGTGACAAGCTTCAATGCTCGCTCCAGTGTAATATGGAAAAGCTCTTCCACGTCAAAGGTTGCATAGCAAAGATCAGAAAGCTCTTTCAAGGTAGAGAATTCAGCAACTTTTTTGTAAAGCTCTCCAAGATTTTTCTGAACTTGTTCACTTAATACTTTAAAGGAGTGTATGATGTCGTGAATCTCATCACCAGCTTGAAACGGATAACTGGCATCAGAGATGTCCATTTTTGTCCGTTCAGTAATAGTTCTTGATATTGCAATGATTTGATCGACTATCTTACGAAGGAATACATAACCAAGAAGATAGAAGATAAGAAAGGATAGAAAAAAGAGGGGCATTTTGATCAGTAAAGATGCTATATTTAAAGCCGAAATAGAAGAAACCGACTGTAGGAACCAAAAAGAAGAATCCAAAGATAACCGAAAACTTATAATATAGGCTTTTTCCTACTATAGAAGGACTACACCGCCATTCATTAAAGCCCAAAACCTCTTCCTCGTTTTTTCATACTGTTTCAAAGAGACAATCTAAAATGATTAGACATCAACATTTTATCAGTTCCCTTCCTTTAACTGTTATAACCCGTAGCCCTCTTTCCGATGGTCGGCGTTCTCTCTTCCAGGCGCCGCCTCTATGATCCCCGAGCCCAGGGTTTTGGAGACCTATTTGATCTCCTATCTTTTACAGGTTATTTACGACGGTCTCGCAAAGAGTCTGATTTTGCTCTCTCCGTGAGGAATTCTGGAAGAAGATTCAGAATTCCTATTCTTCGAGAAGATTCTGGAGGGGTTCTATAACACTCACTGGGACCATAGGCGACGTGAGGTACAACTTGAGTAGATTTGGATCAAAATCGATCCTTTTTGCCGCCTCTTCAAAGCTAATTCCTTTTGCTTCAAGCTTTTCTTTAATCTCTCGCAATTCCATATTCTCCATATTCTCGTCTCCTTTGAATTGTCTTGTCTGCGTGATTCAATTTTACGTAACTGTTCACGGGTTAAAGATTTTTACTATTCACTTGGACTAACGAAATTCACAAACCCGACCCTAGTACTTTAGGGGAGGACCTTTACAAAAGTTTTCTGGAGTATTCCTACAAACGACCGTCATTCCTTTAAATAACCATATATGATCCTGAGGCCCTCTAGAGTGAGAAACATATCAACTTCTTCAATAGTTTCCGAAACCGCGGAGATAAGTTCGGCCATACCGCCTGTAGCAATAACCTTCGGGATCGAGTTCATCTCTTCCTTTATACGCCGTACCAAACCGTCAACCATCCCCGCATAGCCGTAAATGATCCCTGCGTTCATACTACTTATGGTGTCCTTTGCGATAACCCGTTCTGGTCTACCAAAGACCTCTACCCTCGGCAACTTTGACGCCTTGTGAAACAGGGCCTCTGAGGCAATCATTATCCCAGGGAAGATAGCTCCTCCCAAGTATGCACCCTCCTCAGACACACAATCAAAGGTTATGGCCGTGCCGAAATCGACCAGGATCAGACTGGTGCGGTATTTATGGAATGCGGCAACAGCATTGACTATTCGATCTGCTCCCACCTCGGCCGGGTTGTCATAGAGTATGGGAATATAGGTGGCAGTCCTAGGGTCTACCCATAGGGGAGAATTATAGAGATATTTCTCGCAGAATCCGTTAAGCATGTTCACCATAGGCGGAACTACACAGGAAATGATAGTGTCCTTGATGGCCTTCATGTCCACCCCGTTCACAGAAAAAAGGTTCTTGAGGAGTATGTTATACTCATCCGGAGTAGTATCCCTCTCTGTCCTCACTCGCCAGTCATGAACCAGCCGATCACCATCATACACACCAATCACAGTATTTGTATTTCCCACATCTATTACTAATAACATGATGCCACTTCCTAGTCCGCATTTTTGATCTCATCTACAATCCTTAACGTATCATAGGCCCGTCTTACGTCATGGACGCGAAGTATTTCAACTCCGTTCATGGCTGCTATCGCAAGGACTGCCTGTGTTCCATTTTCCCGCTGCTCCATATCGTTCCCCAATATCTTTGTTATAAAGGATTTACGAGATACTCCGAGAAGGAGGGGGACGCCAAGAGATTTAAATACATGGATATGCTTTATTATGGATAGGTTATGGGCTACGGTCTTACCAAATCCAATCCCCGGATCCACAATAATGTTACCCCTCTCAATGCCGAACTCCTCCGCCCTCTTAATAGACTCGACCAGAAATAACTTAATCTCCTGGATTACGTCTTCATAGTAGGGAGACTCCTGCATTGTCTTTGGCGTCCCCTGCATATGCATGAGGACTACCGGCACTCCTGCCTTAGCAGCGACATCGCCCATTCGTGGATCAAGGCGAAGTGCACTGATATCATTAATCATGGTGGCGCCAGCCTCGATAGCATATTGGGCTACCCTCGCCTTGGTAGTATCGATTGATATGGGAACAGAAACCCGTGGGGCCAGCTTTTCGATAACAGGAATGACCCTCCGTATCTCCTCTTCTTCAGGAACCGGTTCAGAGAACGGACGGGTAGATTCTCCCCCTATATCTATAATATCAGCACCTTCCTCGGCCATGGATTCCCCATGGGCTACTGCCTTGTCAGTATCAAAAAAAAGACCCCCGTCAGAGAAGGAATCAGGGGTCACATTTAGGATGCCCATAATATGTGTACAAGCATTCAGATCGAGACAAAATTGACCGCAGTTGAGTTTGAAATCAGATCGATTTTCCATATACAATTAAACACTTTCCTCCTAGACCTCTTGAACTTTCGGATCGTATCGATCCTTGTCGGTATGCTTTGAAATAATGGCATTAATGTCGTTTTCATCAAGCGTTTCCTTTTCCAGCAGAGCAGACGCCAAGGCATGTAGTATGTCTATCTTTTCGGTGAGGATCTTCTTTGCCCGGTTATATGCGTCTGTGACCAGCCGCTTAACCTCCTCATCGATAATTATTGCTGTCTTTTCACTGTATTCCCGGTGCCGGACAAGATCGTGACCCAAGAATATTTGCTCTCCTCTCTTTCCGAATGACAACGGACCCAAATTCTCGCTCATGCCCCATTCGCAAACCATTTTCCGAGCCATATCAGTAGCCCGCTCAATGTCATTTCCCGCACCAGTAGTCCTCTCTTTCAGGACGATCTCTTCAGCGGCACGTCCACCCATCAGTATCGATAGATTGTCAATTAGATATTGGCGGGGATATGTATGCTTTTCATCCACAGGCAGCTGCTGCGTAAGCCCCATAGCCCTTCCCCGTGGGATAATGGTGACCTTGTGGATAGGATCGGTCCCAGGTATCATTTTTGCCACTAAAGCGTGACCAGCCTCATGATAAGCAGTGTTCTTCCTCTCCTGATCGTTGATTATCATACTCTTGCGTGCAGTTCCCATAAGCACTTTATCCTTTGCCTCTTCCAGGTCTACCATTTCCACACGCTCTTTATTCTGACGTGCTGCAAGGAGTGCGGCTTCATTAACCATATTCTCGAGATCGGCGCCGGTGAAGCCGGGGGTTCCACGGGCCAGCACACCCAGATCTATATCGTCTGCAATGGGAGTTCTACGGATATGAACGCGGAGGATCTGCTCACGACCTCGTAGATCGGGTATTGGAACCACTATCTGGCGATCAAACCGTCCAGGACGTAGCAAGGCCGGATCGAGTATATCAGGGCGATTGGTGGCTGCTATGAGTATGACACCCTCATTCGATTCAAAACCGTCCATTTCTACTAAAAGCTGGTTTAAGGTCTGTTCTCGCTCATCGTGGCCTCCGCCCAGACCTGCTCCTCGATGTCGACCCACGGCGTCTATTTCATCAATGAAGATAATGCAGGGGGCATTCTTTTTGGCCTGGATAAACAGGTCCCTAACCCTTGAAGCCCCGACACCAACGAACATTTCAACAAAGTCTGAGCCGCTTATGCTGAAAAATGGAACCTCTGCTTCTCCTGCAATGGCCCGGGCAAGAAGGGTCTTTCCAGTCCCTGGAGAACCTACGAGAAGAACACCCTTAGGAATCCTTCCTCCCAAACGAGTAAACTTCTTAGGATCCCTTAAAAACTCAATAATCTCACTCAACTCTTCCTTTGCTTCTTCTATACCCGCTACGTCATCAAACGTAACCCTTTCTGACTGGTCTGATAGCAAACGAGCGCGGCTTTTTCCAAAAGAGAGGGCCTTACCACCGCCTATCTGCATCTGACGCATGAAGAAAATCCATACGGCGATCAAGAGTATCATGGGAAACCAGGAGACAAGGACCGTCATATACCACGGGGATTCTCGAGGAGGCTTTGACGTGATCGATACATTCTTAGCTCTCAAGATCCTGATCAGCTCAGGGTCATCAGGAGCAAACGTTCTGAATCGCTCCCCATTTATATGGGTCCCGTGTATCTCTGACCCCTGAATCATTACCCCGGTTATATTTCCACTTTCTACGGCTGCTATAAAATCGCTATAGCTAATCTCTTTATACTGGATTCGATTCTGTTTAAAAAGGTTGAAAAGCAAAATCATCATTAAGCTGATGACCAGCCACAGAGCTAAATTTTTAGAAAATTGGTTCAAGAAAATCCTCCTGTTTTCTCATAATAATATTCTGTTTACAGGTTATCACAATCGATTTCCCTTTGCAATATTTTTATAACATTCAACCCATTCATTCAACCACGATGGTTTCGTAAACCCCGTTAGAATTTCACCCGGGACATTAAAGAAAAAAGAGATATATCGATTTCGACCCTGCACTTCGGCACGGGGCATTTCTAACCGGGTAAGAAGCTGTTTTGTCAACGACATTGAACAATTTTGGAAGAATATTCAGAACGGGCCTGGCGTCAAAGATTTCAAACTGTTTGAGGGCGCAAGCCCGAGTTTTTGAAATTTAACCAGGAGAATTCTGAATCCCGAAATTGCTCACGGAGAGAGGAAAGTTAGACTTTTTACGAAACCGTCAACCATAGATTACCCCTTTAAGGACCCTTTTTGTCCTTTGGGTAATCTTTACTGAATCGTCTATCCTGTATCCTCCAACCCAGATTATCTTCTCCCCGCAAAGGAATATAGGACATCGGTATCGCTGAACCAAGGGAACCTTGTTGTTGGTAAAGAACGCCTTTACTTTCTGCGTTCCCTTCATTCCTAATGGCTGAAACCTATCACCAGGGATCCAGTTTCTGAGGCGGATAGGAAACCGAACAGAATCGGCGTCAAAGAGCCCCGTCTTCGGCCCAGGGTTCTTCAAATTGGTTATCTCGCTTATATCCACATAGGAGAGCTCTATCACAGTATCTATTTCGCGGACCCGAACAGTCCCCGGACTATCTATTCGATAATCAAACAACAACCTATCCTGTGGTAGACCTACTGAGAATGCGAGCCTGTCACGGTCGCGCGAGGCATATAGGCCTCCTGGAAGTTGGATGCGTGTAGAAGAACGATGAGATCTCACGAGTCTGATTACGGAGTCGATATCCCTTAGCCCAAATCGCCTCAAATCCCCTTTGGTTAGTTTAACGGCCTCCCGGACTACACGCCTTATTACGGCATCATGAAGCCTGAGAAGTTTGGGAACGGAAATGGTGAGGCTATTTTCTTTCTGGGCTACCGTTAACCGGCGAAGAATAGAATCTATCTCATCTTCCCAAAAAGACTCTTCCTCCCTTAGAATACAGCTAAGCCGATTCAGGTTCTGGACTATTTTTGAATTGAAGTGATCCTTCATATGAGGAATGAGATCGTGCCGTACCCTGTTTCGCAAATACTTGAGATCAGCATTGGAAGTATCTGTAGTGTAACGCAAGTTCTTCTCCTTCAAAAAATCGCATATCTCCTCTCGTGTCACTTCAATAAGTGGTCGAATGATTCGTCCTTCCCGGACTGGCGGAATCCCGGAGAGGCCCTTAGGCCCAGACCCTCGCATAAGATGGATAAGAATCGATTCCGCGTTATCGTTTGCCTGGTGACCAAGTGCTATCTTGTCTGCGCTATATTTGGCAGCCACGCTATCAAGGAAGTCATAACGGACAACCCTGGCTGCTTCCTCTAGGGACAACCCGTGGTCCGATCGATACCTGATCACGTCCCTTTTCTCGATCTCGCACGAAATGTGCAACTGTGCTGCTAGCTGCCCCACAAAATCCGCGTCCCGATCGGCTTCTTCTCCCCGGAGGCCATGATTGAGATGGGCCACCACCAGTCTCAGTGACCACAAATCAGAAAGAGCGATCAGGGCGTGCAATAAGGCAACGGAGTCAGGGCCGCCGGAGACACCTATTACCACTATCTCTCCTTTCTCCAGCATGGAGTATCGACGAATAGTGGTATCCACCTTCGATATAAAAGGGTGCAGGTTACTATTTTCTGGTGATTCTGACATAAGCCACCAATAACACGTTACATCTTTCCCTTTTCAGGGTTGAAATAACCGTGCTTTATGCCGGAAAATTTCTTCTGTATCTTTTCAACCAGCTGACTCATCCCGATCGGTTCCGATACTTTTCCCTCCATTCCCATTAATCTCCAGTATCGCAAAGGGTCAAGATTGAGATTTCTCCACTGGATCATTCTCACTTGATGCTTTTCCAGGAATGACAGGAGTGCTTCAACCTCTCCTTTTGTATCTGTAAATCCTGGCATATTCATATAGTTAATCGAAACAAACCTTCCCTTAGCTGCTGCCAAGTCAATACTTTGAATTACGTCATTAAACGAGTACCCGCGGGGTCGAAAATAGGCGGTGTAACACTCTTCTCTTACACTGTTCATACTCACCCTGATACTATCCAGCCCTGCCTCAAATAATCTATCCAAGGTAGAAGGGAGGCTAGCATTGGTATTCATGTTGATAGTTCCAAGTCGTGTCTCTTTCCGGATGAGCTTAAGAGCAGGCTCAATAACATCAGCTGCCAAGAGGGGCTCACCTTCACATCCCTGACCAAAGCTCACGATCCTCTTTCTCGTATTGAGGATATGATAAACTGCGATCTCGGCAATCTCATCAGGAGAAGGCGTAAAACAGATACGATCCTGAGTGCTTGTGATCTCTCCACCTTCTTGCAATGATAGGCACCCCCAACACCTAGCATTGCATCTAGTAGAGGTTGGCAAAGGCGCCTCATATCGGTGCAGGAAGAAGTTCTTTGCTGCCGGACATCCATAGTTTAAAGCACAATTCTCAAGGTGTCTACGAAGTCGATTCCTGGGCATCCTTTTTCGGAGTTTCTCAATCCCTTCAAGCATCTTTTCAATATTCATAAAATTTATATTCTGGCGTCTTTCCCTGTCTATGCAGAATGCTGATGCACGGAATCGGCCATTCTTCCACCCCACCGCGCCGTAAGCAAAAAGCGGAAGGGGGCTGGCATCAGGTTCTTCCTCATACGCACAGATCCGAGTAATCACATAACCCGGGGCATTAAAGGCAGCTACCGGAAAGACCGGTTCTGCTGGAAGATAGGGATGTTCATAAAGTATTTCAAACCTTCCCGAATCGATATTAAATACTATGGGCCTCCGATCTGGAAGGAACAGGAGCTCACTACCACCTGGCAAGGAGACAGTATCTTTTCTTGATAGAACGACAAAATTGTCTCCTGCCATTCCAACTGCTGCGAAACCCTGAACATCGAAGACTTCACCGTTTTTATTGGCGACTACCGCTGTGACAAAATCCTCTCTTTTCATCTTAACAAGGGTTTTAAATAAGTAAATATTCGGCTACCCCGCTCCGTTTTTCTGGCAATCCTGCGCAAAAAGACAGGCCCCAATATGTTTTTTTACATGAGGTCAAAAATTTCGTACAGCCAGTATGAACCGCACAGGCATAATAACTATTCCCGTGTGCTGCAACTGCACCAGTTGTGCATGCTCCAGCAAACGCACAGGCGTGCCTCGTAAACATTTTCGTTGCCCCTCAGAGCTGACGGTCTCGTAAAAAGTCTAATCTTCCTATCTCCGTGACCAAAATGACTTTTTGCGAGACCATCATAGTTAAGAGACTGAGTTTTCTGGTTTGCCCACATGCAAAAAAATATTGACCCTGCCCTACCCCCTAATCCTTAATCCTTTCACGGGGTAATCTACAACCTTTATGGGATAACCGAATATTTGCCTAAATTAGTTGGCATATCCAGTTTTGTATGATATCTGTCCTGTAGGGCCTGATCAGTCCCCATCTATAGAATCTGTGCCCCGTGATCATTTGCAGTTTATACATTACATGGCCGCGAGTAATTTTGGCTGGCCATGGATTGCATAAAGTCGGTATATATTACGCAGCTTGATTCTTTAAAGAACTAGAGTGTGACGAGATTATGTCATATGGAAGTTACAGTCGTTATAGCATTTTGTGCTGGTTTTTTGAGCTTCTTTTCCCCATGCACCTTTCCTTTAATTCCCTCATACCTCTGCTTTATAATGGGCATGAGCTATGATGAACTCTTGCTTAGTGATAAAGGTACAACAAGAAGAAGATTGATCATAACCCATTCTACTATGTTTATACTTGGCTTCACCTTTATATTCGTCTCGCTCGGCCTCTCTTTTAGCTTTTTTGCA
>DTYH01000151.1 GCA_012961955.1 Desulfobacterales bacterium
CGCTTGACTTTTAAGGGAAATTTGATTAAAATTTAGATACAATATGTGCTAATAAATCCTTGATAATACAGGGAAAGGTATAGTAACCTTGAATGAGAAAGAGGTAAGGGAATTCTGGGCAAGGTGCCTGCTGTCAATCGAGAAAAAGATCAATAGACAGACCTTTGAGACCTGGTTTCGACCGACCAAATTGAAGTATCTCGATGAAGCGAACGCTCAAATCGAGGTACCAAGTTCGTTCTTTGCAGATTGGCTTGAAGAACATTACATAGAGCTCATACGGTCGACCATCCACGACCAGACCTCATATTCTCCTGAGATATCCTTCCACATTGCAGAGGACGGAGACCCCAATCCTCAGGATTTCCAGCGCTCCCAAGGGAAGGAGAGGCCAAAGGAGGAGAAGCCTCTTTCCACCACCCAGACAAACTTTAACCCACGTTATACCTTCGAGTCGTTTGTCGTCGGGAAGAGCAACCAATTTGCGCACGCTGCTTCTTTGGCCGTTGCGGAGTCTCCTGGGGCTACTTCATTCAACCCCCTCATGATATATGCGGGCGTTGGCCTCGGTAAGACCCACATCCTCCATGCCATTGCACAACATTGTCTCAAGAAGGAGAACACCCAGAAGGTGATCTATGTCTCCTCGGAAAAATTCACAAACGACTTCATCCATTCCATACAGAACAACGATACAGCAAGGTTTAATCAGATATATCGAAGCTCGGACCTTCTGTTAGTGGATGACATCCACTTTTTCATGAATAAGGAGAGCACCCAGGAAGCCTTTTTTCATACTTTTAACACCCTGTATCAGAACGGGAAACAGATCGTACTCACCTCTGATAGGCCACCGTCGGAGTTGAGAGGTCTTGAGGAACGGCTGGTCTCACGTTTCCAATGGGGTCTTGTGACTGACATACAACCCCCGGATTATGAGACAAGGGTTGCGATCTTAAAAAAGAAGGCTGAACTGGATAATGTAGAGCTTCCAAATGCAATCGCGTCCTTTATTGCAGAAAATATAACCTCTAACATAAGAGAGTTGGAAGGGGCACTTATAAGACTGCTGGCATACTGTTCGATAACCGGGGTCGATCTCTCCCTTGAAGTTGCCTCTGAGGTTCTTAAAGATGTGATTAAGGAGTCGAAAAAGGTTATTAGTATAGAATTAATCCAGACCGAAGTGTGTAAATATTACGGGATCCCTAAAGATTTAATTATTGGAAAAACCCGGAGAAAGGAGATTGTAGGCGTAAGGCAGGTAGCAATGTACCTTGCAAAAGTCCATACCAACTCTTCCCTCAAAACAATTGGTCTTCATTTCGGGGGAAGAGATCACAGCACGGTTATCCATTCCTGTCAGATGGTTGAAGAGAAGCTCAAGTCAGATTCAAAGTTCAAAAAAGAGATGACAGAGATTAGTAAAAGGATTAAGAGTACTGATTTTTTATATTAAGGGATGATTATGTTTAAAGGAATGTGTGTTTGGAGATAAAGAGATGTGGAAAATTAAAAGGAAAAAGTTAAATTAAAAATATGTTGAAAAGTGTAAAGGTTATAAACAAACTTTCCACACCCCCTATTCTTTATTATCTTGTGAGTTACTGTGACTTTTTTAGATATCAACATTGTTATTGACATTATTAAATATTACAAATTTCTAATATTACAAACATAACACTATGATTGGGGGGAAAAATGAAAGTGCACATTGAACGGTCCAATTTGTGGGATGGAATTCACAAGGTCCTTAACATTGTTCCCACAAAAACAACGATACCTATTCTCTCAAATTTCCTTTTAGAGGTGGTGAAGGGAAGCCTTACTCTCTCTGCAACAGACCTTGATATCTCTATTTCAACAACCGTTGAGGTTGACACAGAGGAACCTGGTTCGATAACTGTGCCTGCCAGAACATTTGCTGAAGTGATAAGGGAACTCCCCGACTATCCTCTGCTGATCGAAACAGGTGGCGAACGTATAACGATATCGAGCCAGACAGGGCAGTACACTTTAAGTGGACTGCCGGCTGAGGATTTTCCCAAACTTCCACATGATGTAGAGGGTACTACTTTTGAGCTTAAGGGGAATATCCTCTCAAGATTGATTGAAAAAACGGCCTTTGCCGTTTCGACAGACGAAACCAGGCCATGTCTGACCGGAGTCCTATTACAGATCAGTGGGACAAAGATGAGGTTGATAGCTACTGACGGGCACCGATTGGCAAAGATAGAGAGGATACTTTCAAACCCGATAGTTTCGGATCAGAAGGCGATCATTCCTCCAAAGGCACTAAATCATCTTGTTCGGTTGATATCTGGTGGGGAAGAGCTTAAACAG
>DTYH01000152.1 GCA_012961955.1 Desulfobacterales bacterium
ATAATATTCGAATCAGTCAATCTTGCTCACTTGCGTGAACCATTTTGGGATTCAGGATTCGCCTGGCTAAACTTCAAAAACTCGGGCTAATCCTCTCAAACAGTTTGAAATTTTTAATGCCAGGCAACTGTTGAATCCTTTTCCAAAATCGTTCGCAAGATTAACCGATTACAACCTTTTTCCAGGAGTAAACTGTTACTAAAGGTTTTATTTGGAAAAATGGTTCGTCGTTCTTAACTAGTTGACACTTTCAATCGATTCAATTATTTATTACTTGTTAATGTTGATGGTTTCGCAGAAGGTCATCTTGCGAGACCGTCAACGTCAACCCCTCACGAGTGGAGTCTTCCTTGGACCGAGGTAATGGGGGATGCTCTTCCTTTAAATGAAAGATTGGGAAAAATGTCATATGAAAAAAGTATTAGTTACGGGTGGTGGCGGGTTCTTAGGTAGTTATATCGTAGAAAGACTCATTCAGCGGGGGGATGAGGTGACCATTTTGGGTCGCAATCGGTATCCCGAACTCGAACGGTTGGGTGCACGGACCTTTCAGGCAGATATCCGGGACAAGGCAGCTGTACAGAAGGCGTGCCAGGGAATGGAAATCGTATTCCATGTAGCTGCAATGCCTGATCCGTGGGGAGAGTGGAAGCTCTTTTACGACATCAATTATAAAGGCACACAAAACGTTATTGAGGCATGCCAGAAGCATGGTGTTCCCAAGTTAGTTTACACCAGCTCTCCCAGTGTTGTTTTTGATGGCACAGACATGGAAGGTGTAGATGAGACATATCCTTATCCATCACGCCATATGAGTTACTATACGGCTACCAAGGCCATGGCTGAGCAGCTTATCATCTCAGCAAACGCAAAAGGTGGACTCCTTACCACTGCACTGAGGCCCCATCTTATATTTGGACCCAGGGACAATCACCTATTTCCACGCGTTATCCAACGTGCCAAAACAGGGAGGTTGGTTATTGTAGGGAATGCGAAGAACAAGGTAGATGTTGTCTACGTAGAAAATGCAGCAGAAGCACATCTGCTTGCAGCAGACTCTCCAAAGGCTGCTGGTCAGGTCTATTTTATCACTCAAGGAGAACCTGTAGTCTTATGGGAATTTGTGGCGAGGATACTAAAAGGCCTGAACCTGCCTCCGATTACGAAAAGGATACCGTACCCGGTTGCTTATGTCATTGGCTTGATGATGGAGGTCACCTTTCGTTTGTTTGCTATCCAAAAAGAACCGATGATTACCCGCCTAGTGGCGTCTGAGTTGGCCAAATCACACTATTTCAATATTGACAAGGCCAGAAAGGAACTCGGATATGAGCCAAGGATAGGCATTGATGAAGGTTTAGACCGAACCATCGAATACTTTAAACAGAAATTTAGGTGACTGTTCATGGGGTGAAAAAGCTCCACCCCCTGAACGGCTATTTGCCTGTTCATACTGCCCTTCAGGAAACGATCCTGGCTTCTTGTTCGCTATCGATAGAGCGATGATTTCTTCTCCTAGCTGAGTTGCTCATTCTAAGCGTCCTGCTCTAAGACGATTAATGCGTCTACAGCCAGCGGCTGCGTGCCTGATATAATAACAGGGTTTATATCCACTTCTTTAACACCTTCATGTTCAAGGCCCAAGTGACCAAGATCGACTAACATCTGAGCAAGCCTGTCCTGATCGACCGGCGGCATTCCTCGCACCTCTTCCAAGATACGATAGGCTTTTATCTCCTTAAACATCTCCAGGGCGTCCTGTTTCTCGATAGGGGCCAGTCGAAATGAGACATCCTTTAGAATTTCGGTAAAGATTCCGCCTAGCCCAAACATCACGCATGGACCAAACTGAGGATCGCGGATCAAACCCAAAGCGAGCTCGCGCTCACCTTTTACCATTTCCTGAACAAGAACCGCCCCCTTTTCATCCTTCATCCGCGTAGAGATATCCTGATATGCCTGGCCAACCTCCTCATCATTTCTGATATCCTTCCACAAGAGACCAGATTCAGTCTTATGTGTAATATCTGGTGAACACCCCTTCAACACTACTGGGTACCCAATCTCCTGGGCAGCACGTACAGCTTCTTCCTGGCTGTTTACCAGCCTCTCTTTGGTGACCGGAATCCTGTATTGGGCCAACACTAACTTTGACTCATATTCTGACAGGCTTGTTCGCCCTTCTTCCAGGGCCTTTTTGATTATGTCCACTTTTTACCCTCCTTTTGTTCTAGACAATCACAAAAAAATCGGTACCGTTCCCGAGGCGGAGTTCTTGTTGGAACGGGTTGGCTCAAACTTTTTATTATTCCATGACTTGGCAATGGGAGAACCCCCCATATCTATCGGGATCAACCAGTAAATATCCACCTTGCCGGTCTCCAATGGCATAAGGCTAAACTGTTACGCGATCTGATGTCAGACCGCATACGACTTGCTCCGCCGTGAGTATTGATATCGCCTATACATAGCCGAGATTACAGCCGCTGCACGATCAGGATCCGAATATACTAATACACCTCCCTCCCTGAGCTTCTTGAAAAGCGGATTTTCATACGGATTCTCATGCATATTAAGGTCAGTTGCAGTAATAATAGGACGTTTATAACGATCAAGTAATCCTAAAATAGTATCAGCTATTTTCATCTCAGCATCCATCATCTTTTTTTCGGTTTCATCCAAGGTATAACCTTTCTTCCTTTTCTGCTCCAATATCAGGCCAATCCCGAGGAGCATTATTGAATCTACCTCATCATTTTTGAATAGTATACTGATACAGGCCTCAAAGACTTCATTTCGATTGTTCATCCCCGCAACAAGATCTATAGGATTCCCTTTGCTCCACCAAGGGGGAAGGAACCTGCCAAGTTCGCTAATTGATCTTTCTGAAATCGGAGTTACATCAAGCCCCCTTTTTTCACAAGCATCACTTGCCAAAACCCCCCAGCCGCCCCCGCTGGTCACTATACCTACTCTGGGGCCTCGGGGAAGGGGCTGTCTTGTCAATGCTGCCGCCAAATCAAAGAGTTCGTCCAGACTTTCACACCGGAGAACCCCTACCTGCCTGCAACCTGCGTCAAAGATTTCGTCTGGTCCAGCGATGGAACCAGTATGTGAATTAGCTGCCCTTGCTCCACCCCTGGTCCTTCCTGCCTTCATCACAAGTATGGGCTTTTTAAGGGCTACTTTTTTACAGACTTCAAAGAACCTTTGTCCGTTTTTTACTCCCTCAAGGTAAGTAATAATTATCTCCGTCTCTGGATCTTCACCATAGAACTCGATAATGTCTTCGTTTCGAAGTAATGCCTCGTTACCACTGCTCACATACTTTGAAAATCCCAAACCATTCCTTATCCCTCGAGCAAGTATGGATGTCCCAATATTCCCACTCTGGGTAACCATTGAAATCGGCCCTCTTTTTGGAAAGAGCGAAATCATCTGGGCATGGAGTCGTATCCCTCTATTCATCAAACCATTACAATTAGGCCCGGTAAAAATAATCCCTCCCTCCCGGGCACGGACTGTCAGGGCTTCTTCCAGGCGCTTCCCTTCATTCCCTATTTCTCCAAACCCTGCTGTTATCAGGATTGCCGCCTTTACACCCTTTTCTATACAGGCCTCAAAGGTTTCAGGAACAGATCTTACTGGCACAACAATCACCGCAAGATCGATAGGATCAGGAACTTCTTTTAGGCTGGAGAATGCCTTCAGACCATGTATCTCTTTCTCTTTGTAGTTGATTGGATAAATCTTTCCCTTAAACCCGCCTGTAATGATATTATCAAGTATTCTGTACCCCCATTTATTTCTTTGATTCGAGGCCCCGATGAGTGCTACCGATTCTGGATAGAACAATGCCTGAAAATTAGCTCTAAGATCCATATCGTAACAACCCTTTTTATGTTACCAGAAAAAAAGTCTCTCTATCTTCTTGGGATATTTATCGATTCAGTTCAAGTCATGGAAAGTGAACATCCTTTCAACAGTGTGTCTTTGTAATGTGTCGACGCGAGCTAAAAATTTAGAATATCCAATTTGACTAAATCTTGTCAATGGTTTATTATCCTTGAAGCTCGGTTCTCTCCCCAAAACGAAGGCTCTACGCTGCGGCCCCTAGAGCCTGGAGCTGAGAGAACCTGGAGGCCATGCCGACTCTTGGGCTGCATTACTTCTCCCTTAGATTCTTTTGCGCTCTGCTGGTTAGAAAATATGTTCGTAGCTAACCTTCAATTGTATTGAACTAAAATGTTACCCCATAGACTTTTCTCAAAAAAACTTGAAAGGGCAGTTTATGAGATGCTTGTGAAAGAATTCAAGACCAAAATCAGTTTTCCTGAATGTCTTCCTACCTCCCAAAGATTGACAGTAGAGTTGGACCTTTCTGGGGATATCAGGGCTGTGTTGCCTTATCTCAATGCCGTCTTAGAGGATACAGACTATGATCACAAGAATATGATTTTGCAGTTTAGGAAGGAAAAAAAGAGGGTTATTCTGTATCCTAAGAAAATATATGTGGCCACCTTTGAAGATAGAGCCGAAGCACAGGAATTTATAAGACAGCTGATTGATCTTATCAATGATACATATAGAAATAGAAAACACATACAACCAAAATTTACGAAAAGGAGAAGGCTACACGTTCTGGAGATATTCAAATATCTACCCGGGACAAACTGTGGAGAATGTGGCCTACCCACCTGTCTTGCTTTTGCTGCTAAACTGGTGAGTTCCCCGGAGGATTTTTCTAAATGTTCTCCGCTTTTGACGGAAGAATTCAAGGAAGGGTATGATGGATTAAAGAAACTCTTAGACAATTTAGAGTGATGGTCTCGTAAAAAGTCTTTAGTGAACGATTCTGGGCATTTCGGGGAAAACGCATTTGAAACATTCACCGTTAAGGAATTCTGGCTGTTTGGAGGCGCAAGCCCGAGTTTTAGAATTTAAGCCGAATGTTTCAAACCGCCCAAAATGCTCACTTAGTGAACAAAATGGACTTTTCTACGAGACCATTAATTAAGATATGAATTTTTATATTTACCTGCCCATGGAAATTAGGTCAGGTAAACATAAAGGACATTCTTTATTAGAGCAGGCTCTTTATTAAAAGGTTTTTTTCCCATTGCCACGTCTCCCCTTCGTGACAAAATCGATCATAATCATAGAGTGGAACCAATAATTACCCTTTGAATCTCGTTGGTCCCCTCATAGATCTGGGTAATCTTTGCATCCCTCATCATCCTCTCCACCGGGTATTCTTTGACATAACCGTATCCACCCAGTACCTGTACTGCTTCAGTCGTTACCCACATTGCCACATCTGAGCAAAAGCATTTACTCATAGCAGATAGACGTATGTGCTCTTTGCTCAGGCGACTCATGTCCTTTGGCAATGTCTCATACACGGCGCATGTCTTGTAAAGGAGCTGACGAGACGCCTCAATTTTCATGGCCATATCAGCCAGCTTGAATGACACTCCCTGATGCTTGATGATAGCACTCCCAAACGCCTCGCGTTCTTTTGCATACTGGGTAGCATATTCAAAAGCCCCCTTGGCTATGCCTAAGGCCTGGGCTGCAATACCGAGCCTGGAAAAGTCTAAGGTCTTCATTATGATATGAAACCCGATCCCCTCTTCTCCGAGAATATTTTCGGCAGGTACACGACAATCATCAAAAATCAGCTCCACCGTGTTCGACCAGCGAATTCCCATTTTGTCTTCCTCTTTGCCTACGGAGAATCCAGGGGTATCCTTTTCAACAACAAATACACTGGCACCCCCTTTGTGAGCTGGAAGATCAGGATTGGTCACAGCATACACAGTAATGACATTCGCCACACCACCATTGGTGATGAAATTCTTTGTCCCGTTCAGAACGTAGCTGTCGTCATCTTTAATCGCTCTGCACTTGAGCCTGGCCACGTCTGAGCCAGCAGCCGGTTCTGTGAGGGCAAACGCAGCGAGCCATTCACCGGTGGCCAACTTCGGCAGATACTTTCGCTTCTGCTCATCATTTGCAGCGAGCAATATAGGAAGGGTTCCAAGCTCCTGGTCTCCTGGGAGAAGGCCAGCTGCTGCATCCACAGCAGAAAGTTCCTCAATCGCAATACACAGTGCCAACATACCGGCTCCAGAACCGTCATATTCAGTAGGAAAATCGATTCCAAAAAGGCCGTTCTCTCTCAGCAGATCAACAATCTCCCAACTAAACTCGGCATTCTTGTCCCGTTCTTCTGCTCCTGGTGCGATCTTCTCCCGGGCTAGTCGTCTCACCATATCCCTCAGCATAGTCTGTTCTTCTGTTAATTCATATTGCATATTAGATCCTCCCTTAAATGATGATTTTTTTCCTTTAACTGTTAGTATGAGACCTTTAACACCATTACTATCTCGCGATCTACGCCACCGAGATCTTAAGGTCACATCCGTGTCCTTAATCTAGGATTATAGGCAGTCGTGTGGAATCCCTTGATAACGGCTCAAATTCCATCCGCATTCTATTTAACCCGTTCCACGTATGTGCCTGTACGTGTATCCACCTTAACCCTATCTCCTGCATCCAAAAATAGTGGAACAGAGATTACCTTGCCGGTTTCTAAAGTGGCGGGCTTGGTGGCCTTGCTCGCCGTATCCCCTTTGATGCCTGGTTCAGTCTTAACTATGGTGAGCTCCACAAATATAGGGAGATCAACTCCGATAGGCTTTTCATTAAAGAACAGGACTTTTATATTGACATTTTCCGGAAGAAACCAGCGGCTCTCCCCAATCTGCTCGTCGGACAGGAATATCTGGTCATATGTCTCATTGTCCATCAGGCAATAGTTTTTACCTTCTTTATACAAAAATTGCATCTCTCGTTCCTGAAGGTCGGGGATGCCTACCTTTTCCCCGGAACGGAAGGTCTGATCAATCACCCGGCCATTTACCATGTTCCTTAGCTTGGTCCGGACAAATGCCCCACCCTTGCCTGGCTTTACATGAAGAAAATCGATTATCTCATAAGGTTTTCCGTCTACCTCTATCTTTAGACCTCTTCTGAAATCGGATGTGTCATACATCTCTTATTACAAAATCTCCTTTTTTTTGTTTTAATCATCCGTGACGCCGCTTCAACGGCCATGAGGTATCCGTGCGTGCCAAAACCGGTAAGTTGTGCAGTAACCACGTCCGACATAAGGGATTTCTGGCGAAAAGCCTCTCTTTTGTAAATGTTTGAGATATGTACTTCGATGATGGGAATACCCAGGATTAGAAGGGCATCACGGAGGGCTATACTTGTGTGTGTATATGCAGCAGGATTGATTATCAGGGCATCATAGCCTTCCACTGCCGAATGAACCTTTTCAATAAGTTCTCCTTCATGGTTCGATTGAAAGGTCTCCACATCAACCCCTAGCCTTTCTCCTACCCTTTGTATCTCGGCATTTATCTCATCCAGGCTCAAAGACCCGTACCAGGAGCGTTCCCGACGTCCCAGCATATTCAGATTGGGGCCGTGCAATACCAGCACTTTTGGCCTCTCTTCCCCCCTTCCCATAACCCTCTTTCTCCTCTGCACCACTTCTAACCATTTTTGCAAATGCACCCGAACACGCTCAGCTTTTTGTTTCTCATCCATCTTTTCCTCAATCTTCTTCATGGCCTCCTGCCATTCTTTCCTTTCGGGGTCCTTTTCGAGTAAGGCTCGATATACTGCCGCAGCTTTATCCAAAAAACCCTGCTTCAGATATAGATTGGCAAGAGTCTCTGTTGGTATTCCCCCCGGAAGATCATTACTAAAACCCATTTATAATAATTCCCTCTGGTAGCTCTCTTGAACCCTTCAGACTACCCTTTTGTAACCGTTCACAAAGCAGAATCTTCTCTTTTCACCCCATAAACGGCTACTGCCTTCTACACGCTAAATTTTATGGTCAAATCAAATATTGGGACCGATTACTATTGACTGTGCCTCCCGTCACGTTCGATCAACTTACCATACGCTACGCACCTTTACACCCCTATTGCTAAGATATGATTTGATCTCTTCTATCGTGTAGGTTCCGTAGTGAACCATGGAGGCAACAAGGGCCGCGTCTGTTCTACCCTTAGTTAGAACCTCATAGATATGTTCAGGAGTCCCAGCACCGCCGGAGGCAATAACAGGTATTCCCACCCTTTCGGAGATCAGGGCATTTAATGCGAGTTCATAACCTTCCTGGGTGCCATCGGCATCGATGGAATTTAGACATATCTCTCCCGCTCCAAGGTCTTCAACCTCCTGGGCCCAAGCAAGAGCATCGATCCCCGTATATGTCCTCCCACCGTTTATAACGATTTCATATCCTGAAGGGATTTTCTTGCTTTTGCTCACCCTTTTTACATCCATTCCTAGGACAATACACTGGCTTCCAAACGCCTTTGCTCCTTCTGAAATAAGAGCCGGCCTTCTTACAGCTGCTGAATTGACACTCACTTTTTCAGCCCCAGCAAGAAGGACTGCTCGCATATCCTCCACAGTACGAATGCCCCCCCCCACGGAAAAAGGGATAAAGATTGTTTCGGCAACCCTTCTCACCACATCTATCATTATGTTCCTCTTTTCATACGAAGCGGTAATGTCATAGAAGACTATCTCATCTGCCCCAGCTTCATAGTAAAACCGTGCCATCTCAACAGGATCACCAACATCGACGTTATTCTTGAATTTAATGCCCTTGGTCGTCTTCCCTTCACGAACGTCTAAACAGGGAATTATCCGTTTACTCAGCATAGCCTCCGTCCCATGTACAGAAGTTTTCCAGCAGTTTAAGGCCCGGCCTTCCACTCTTTTCAGGATGAAACTGAAAGGCGATAAGATTTTTCAGCCCCACAGCCGAAGGGAAGGATATACCGTAATCGGTAATCGCAATAACCGAATCCTGAAATTCTGGCTTTGGAAAATAGGCGTGAACAAAATAGAACTCACTTTTCGGGTCTATCCCCTCCAAAATCGGGTGTGAACGGCAACGTATTATACGATTCCAACCCATATGCGGAACCTTCAACCGGTCCCCTTCAGAAGTATTAAGCGGGTTAGGAAATCTTTGCACAAATCCTGGTATCAGACCGAGACAACCCGCCTGGTTCTCCTCGCTTACCTCCATAATAATCTGCGATCCAAGACAGATACCTAAAATAGGTATGCCCTCAGCGTACGCCTGCCTGATCGCCTTATCCAGGCCCAACATTCTAAGGTTAGACATTGCAGACCCAGCAGCTCCGACACCTGGAATGATTATACGGTCAGCCAGAGCAATCTTTCCAATGTGCTGGCTTATCTCGCACCTAAAACCCAGATGTGATACAGCCCTGGCAACACTGGTCAGGTTTCCTGCCTTGTAGTCGATAATTACAATCATAGATCTCCAGGAGAATCAAGACCTGAATATTTTGATACCATTAATGACCCCATGTAGTTTCAAATACTTGTGTTGTCTAGTTCTGCTAACCAAAATGACCCGTAGGGTGGCAACCCTCGAATTAAAAAAGTATTAACATTTGTAACCGTTCGGGATTGCCGATTTTACCCCCCTTAGAAATCTACCCTTCGTAGAAAGGTACACGATAGTTACTTATCATTCTATTTCATTCTACGGGTAAGAGTTTAATTCTTTGCTTTTCTAACGGGGTTTACGAAATCTGCTGCGTCGACAAGGGCTCGAAATACCTTAGTCCTTCTGCGCCCTTGCTGCCTTGCGGGTTCGGCAAGCTCGACAATCGCTCAATTTAGGGAAGAATAATCGTAAGAAGTTGAAATTAGTTGCATCTCTTCCCAGGCATATGTTACTAATATTATATAATATTGTAGATATGTTCAAGTCAAGATAAAACGAACTACCACTATTAAATCGTGGGCAACTGTTGATGGGACAGAGCTTTTCTTCACCCCGTGAAGAGTTACCGCCCTGGAATTTCAGGACTGACAGGGTTCATCCATAGACTATCCTTCCCTCTCACCCAGTAGGAAATTAATAGTAGCATAACGGTTTAGCTCCTTCAAAACCGTCAATCTGCGTAACATATGAGTCTTATGGAATTGAATGGCGACGGACGGGCAGATAAGTTACTACGGCTACCTATGGAGACGCACCTTTTTCAAAGGGTTAACGTGTTACGGCCTAGGAAATTTGAATCATTTGTAAATGGACACTATTTAACATAATATGCCAGTCTATCACAAATATGATAAAGTGTTCAGCCCCAAAAAGGGTTTTTCTCCTTTGCATGGCCTCCGTCTCGGATAGCCGTTGCTTGAGAGAATAGACCCTGATTCTAATTAGGGTGATCAGTCCCATGAACGAACCAAGATTCATACTCTGCCTCATTTCGCTTGGAATCTCTTCAGTATCTACCCAGTTAATCATGATAAGAGAGGCGATGTCCATCTTTGGTGGAAATGAGATGATCATTGGTGTAGCTCTCGGCCTATGGCTTCTCTTCAGTGGGATTGGGTCACTTATTGGAATTCCCATCTCCAGATGGACTAAGACTCATAAGTTACTTTCATGCGGACATATCTTGGTAGGCCTTCTCCCTTTTGCTCAGCTTTCAGCTCTACGGGCACTTCCTTTCCTGTGGCCAAGAGGTCAGATGCCCGGCATGGACGTCGTGTTGGCGGGATGCGCCACTATTCTTCTCCCCTATTGCCTCGTTGCCGGAGCAATGATTCCGATAGCCGGTTGTCTGTTGGGAAAAGAAAATACGACCAGGAATGTCTATATTGCTGATACGATAGGCGACATTGCCGGGGGTTTGTTCTTTAGCCTATTATTCGTCTATTTTCTGTCTCATTGGCAAACCTTAATCATATTGGCTGTAATCAATCTTGTCTCGGCCCTCGTTCTGGGAACCCGGCTCAGCAGGAGATTAATAACCGCTCTAATGATCTTAATCCTGTGCTCTACCCCTCTTGGTAAAAAGACTCTGTCATGGCGTTTTCCGGATCAGGAGATCATGCTCCATAAGAACACGCCGTTTGGTCAGATCACTCTAACCAGCACAAAAGAGCAAATTAATGTCTTCCAGGACGGAATCCCCCTCTATTCTACAGGAAACCTGGATGCAGAGGCCTTGGTCCATATCCCTCTCTGTCAGGTAAAAAACCCGTCTAATGTGCTCTTGATTGCAGGGGGAGTATTTGGCACGCTTGAAGAACTGTCGAAATATCATCCTGAACGTATAGATTATGTTGAACTTGACCCGGCAATCGTCGAATTAGACCTCTTGATCCATCACAGCCTAAAAAGGTCTAATATCCATACACATTTGAGTGACGGAAGACTCTTTGTAAAGAAAAGGGTAGAAGAGGTTGAAGAAGGAATAAGAGGATCGCCAAATGGCGGAAAGATTAAATACGACGTGGTAATTGTTGACCTTCCAGATCCGGAAAACGCACAACTAAATCGGTTTTATACCGAGGAGTTCTTTTCAGAAGTAAAGAATATACTGAAACATACAGGAGTCTTGTTCTTCACCCTGTCTGGCTCTCCAAACTACTACAGGGGAGAAGAAGGGCTAGCCCTGAATCGATCCGTGTACAGAGCAGTGAAGAAGAGTTTCAAGAAGATTATTGTCTTCCCTGGCGATACATATTATTATCTGGTGTCAAACAAAGATCTGAACGCTGATATTTCCGGCGAATTGGCCCAAAAAGGGATAAAAACTAGATGGCTCGTTGACTATCAACTCCCTGATCTGATAAATCCGTGGCGCATGGAACAGGTGAATAATCTCCTTTCCCAAGGAGGGGTTCAATCGAACCGTGACCTCTCGCCAATAGCGTTCGGGTATCTCCTTAACCTGTGGGCAAAAAAGTCTGGAAGCTCTCGAGGTGCCATAAATGCTATTATGATTCTGGCTCTTCTATTCGCTGTGGCCACGTTCAGAGGGGATCGTCTTAAGTTTGTTATATTCAGCTCCGGGTATACGGCCATGGCGCTTGAACTATCTTTACTCCTCCTATTCCAAGTCGTCTTCGGATACGCTTACTTACGCATATGCGGATTTGTGACGCTATTCATGATAGGATCTGCTGCAGGCGCCTTTATCTCTCCCTTTTGGAGACAGACCTACGGCAGACAGGTAATGATCTGCGACAAAGCCTTAGCTGTGACAGGCATACTCACACTCATTACATCACTTGTTGGTATCCGACTCCACGTGGGTATCGCACTCTTATTACTCGAATACGGTATTATTCCGGGCCTGATCATATTCACTGCCCTGGCTGCGGGCTGTCAGTTTGCTGCTGTTTCCCGATTAACTAGAGGGACTGGTGCTGAAATAACAGGGAGGTTATACCTCTCGGATCTGGCGGGAGCTTCTTGCGGGACGCTATTTTCAGGGTTGATACTACTCCCCAAGACAGGTATCGGCGGGATTATCGCATCTGTCTTGTTCATCAAAGGAGCTAGTATCTTATTCACCTATAAGAATAGATAAGAGTCCGTAGCACATTTTGGCTTTACGTAAACCAAGCCTCATGGCGCCCCTTCTTTTAGACTGGCCAGAAACAGCAATATAGATCCTTAATTGAGTGTTACAAGTTTTGATTTTTTGTAACATTTTAGTACCTTGAAACAAACCGGTTGCATCATACTCTAGCTGAAGTTACGATACAGGATGCAAGATGCAGGATTCATGATGCACCGGGTGGGAACACA
>DTYH01000153.1 GCA_012961955.1 Desulfobacterales bacterium
ACTCCGTGTCTCCGTGGTGAAATTGTAGTTTAATGCTGTCCATCTACTTATTTCGACCTTAAAGGCTTGAAGCATCCCAAGGTATAGAGTACATGGAACCCGTTAGGTTACTTATCGAAAGACTCTATAAGGTTCAGTTTCTCAGTACATTTAAACCGGTTCTTGACGCACTTGACGCCGCTTTATTCGGAACGGACCGGACGAGTATTGAGGCCCCCCATTTTGTTGATCCTCTGGATCTCAAAAGGTATATGTCATGTGTGGTCCTCGCGCTTCTTCCGTCCGCTCTGGCTTCTGTATATTTCTATGGATGGCAGGCGGTAAAGATCATTATGGTATCGTACATAGCCGGAGGATCGGTTGAAGTGATCTTTGCCATCGTTCGCAAAAAGGAGATCCACGAAGGGTTTCTGGTCACAGGGCTCATTTTTCCTTTGACGCTTCCCCCTACCATTCCTTTGTGGGTTGTGGCGGTGGGGGTTATTTTCGGCGTTTTGTTTGGTAAAGAGGTCTTTGGTGGAACGGGTAGGAATGTTTTTAATCCAGCACTTGTGGGAAGGTTATTTATCACCGTTGCTTTCCCTTCCATTATGACCCTCTCCTGGCAGCTTCCTTTTACGGACACCATAACTTCCGCCACGCCTTTAGTTTTATATAAGACCACCCAGACTCTTACTCCGTTACCCGACCTTCTTCTGGGCAAGACAGCCGGAAGTATGGGCGAGGTTTTTAGACTTGGCCTGATTTTAGGGGGATTATTTTTGATCTATACCCGGGTGAGCGACTGGAGGATCCCTTTCTCCTACCTCGGGGCGGTTCTGATCCTGAGCGGGATAGGGAATCATTTTTTCCCCGCGAAAGTTGCTCCTGCTCTTTCCCAGATGTTATCCGGAGGGCTTTTACTGGGAGCCATGTTTATGGCTACCGACCCGGTTACCTCGCCTTTTACTATGGCAGGGAAATATGTTTCTGGCATATTATGCGGAATTCTTACGGTCTTGATTCGAGGTTTTTCCGGATATGTGGAAGGAGTTATGTTTAGTATTGTTCTTATGAATGCATTCACTCCCCTTATTGACCATATTGTTCTGACGTTAACATATAGGCCGGTGAGGGAAAGAGCCCGATAGGTCGGTACGGAGAACCGGGATGAAAGAAAAGCTTTCAATGATTCTCTTTGTTCTTGTTTTGGGCAGCATGCTGACTGTCGCACTTGTCGTTGCCCATGATTATACGGCCCCGATTATAGAGAGGAACCAGGCATTAAAGATAAAAACCAAAGTCCTGGAAGTATTCGATATCGATCATACGAAAGATGATGTGGAGACGGTATTTTCTCGAAATATTGAGACCACCGAGAAAGAGGATCGGATGTTCTATATTTCCCGAAATAGGGAGATTGCTTTTGAAATCTCTGGCTCAGGACTCTGGGGTCCGATTCACGGCGTTATCGCCATGATGCCCGATTTAGAAACCATTAAGGGGATTACGATTATTCATCAAGAAGAGACCCCTGGTTTAGGGGGGAGAATTGCGGAAAAAGCGTATTTAGATAAATTTAAAAATAAAAAAATTTTTCCAGAACTCAAGATCCTGCCCCCTGGGAAGGTGAGGAAAGAAAATGAGGTGGATGCCATAACCGGGGCTACTTTGAGCTGTAAGGCATTTGAGAAAATATTGAACAGTCAATTAAAAGAATACCTATCTCTTTTCAGGAGCGTGCATAGTGGTAGTTAGAAGGCTTTTTGGTGCAACAGGTTATAGAACAGTAAAGAACGGGGTATGGGGGGACCATCCCATATTTTCAATGGTACTGGGAATATGTTCTGCCCTGGCCATCACAAACAAAGTGGAAAATGCGATTGCTATGGGCGCAAGTGTTGCCTTTGTCTTGGTTGCGACCTCTTTAATCATATCCCCTTTGAGAGCCTTAATTCCTCTGCGGGTAAGAATAATCACCTATATGATCGTTATTTCTTCCTTTGTCATTATAGTTGACAAATTCCTCAAAGCCTTTTATCCTGATATTAGCGAAGCAATCGGTCCTTATGTTGGGCTCATTATTACCAACTGTATTATCATGGGTAGAGCCGAGGCTTTTTATATCCAAAATAAGGTCTCCCATTCCGTACTGGATGCGCTTGCAAACGGGATTGGGTATTCCTATACTCTCGTCGGCATCGCAATAGTACGCGAGCTTCTTGGTTTTGGAACTTTGTTGGGAATAAGGGTTATGCCAGGAGGATGGACCAACTGGGTAGTGATGTCCATGGCTCCGGGTGCTTTTTTCCTCTTAGGGATATTTTTGTGGATCACACGAACAGCAGCAGAAATTGAGCCGGCAAGAAGAGGATCATAGAGATGACCCAGTTATTAACTATATCCATAGCAGCCATTCTTACCCATAATATCGCGCTTACCTATCTTTTGGGCATGTGTCCTTTTATTTCTTTGTCCCGCAGTTTGAAAACGGCTTTCGGGATGGGTATCGCCGTGATTTTTGTAGTCACTCTAACCGCAGCGATTAACTGGCCTATTTACCACTTGATTTTAGTTCCTACCGGAAGCGAACTCATTTATTATATCGTCTTTATTATCGTAATTGCTGCATCTGTTCAATTAGTAGAAATGCTCATGGAGCGGTTTTTCCCTCCCTTACAGGCTTCCTTCGGGATATTTCTTCCCTTAATCACCGTAAACTGTGCCGTGCTGGCGGTTTCTCTTTTTATGATATTGAGAAAATATACCTACATCGCAACGTTGTCTTTTGCTATCGGTTCGGCTGTGGGTTGGATTCTCGCCATAGTCATCGTTGCCGCTATCAATGAGAAGCTGAATCTGATCGGTGATATTCCAAAAGGGCTTAAAGGTCCGGGAATCGTTATGATTATTGCCGGAATTCTATCTTTAGCCTTTTTGGGTTTCGGAGGGATGGTGCGCATACAATGAACTTTGCCCCAATCCTTGTGATGGATTCGATTCTTTTAGTCATCACCGTTCTACTTGCCATTGCCGACCGATTACTCGTTACTTATGGTGCGTGTAAGATAACGGTTAACCAGGAGGATGAAGAAAAGGAATTTCTGGTTCAGGGGGGGAACTATCTACTTGCGAACCTCATTGAAAATAGCATCCATATCTCGTCGTCATGTGGTGGCAAGGCCACTTGTGGATACTGTAAGGTAAAGGTATTGAGCGGCGGCGGACCGATCCTTCCCACGGAAGAGCTCTTTATGAGTCGGGAAGAGAAACGGGATGGGTTGCGTCTCGCCTGTCAGGTCAAGGTAAAAAATGACCTAGAGGTTTACATACCCGATTATTTGACGACCGTCAAAAATATAGTGAAAAATCGCACTTATGATCCAAAACTCAGGTGGCGTTTCGGAATCGCTCATCCAATGCCCCGTATGCCCGAAGAAAGAAAGATTGGGATAAAACTTGGCCCTGAAGATCACACGAAAATATGCGGAATACTTGAAGGATATAAAGATGCCCCAGGATCATTAGTTCCGGTTTTACAAGAAGTCCATACCCGTTTCAATTATTTACCTGAACCGGTTTTGAGATTCGTCTCTGAAAATCTGAATGTCCCCTTAAGCGAGGTGTTCAGGATAGCTACCTTTTACAACGCTTTTAGCCTGGAGCCCAGAGGTAAATATGTCATAACGGTTTGTCTTGGAACGGCCTGTCATGTAAAGGGAGCTGGGGATATCGTTTCGGTCTTTGAAAAAGAACTCGGAATACAGACAGGGGAGACGACGGAAGATATGCTTTTTACGCTTGAGGCCGTTAGGTGTATCGGCTGCTGCGGACTTGCTCCGGTATTGAAAGTCAATGAAGATGTGCACGGTCTGATGCATAGAAAAAAGGTGCCGGAATTAATAGAAAGATATAAAGGAGCGTGAGATGATGGGGAAATTGAGTATTCAAGATTTAGAGAAGATCAGTCAGCGAGTGAGGAAAACGACTCTTTTGCGTGAAGGAGCCGGTAGAGCTAAGATAACGGTTCATATGGGCACCTGCGGAATAGCTGCAGGGGCAAGAAAGATCATGAGTACTCTGTTAGATGAATTTGAAAAGAGAACACTCGAGGATGTTATTTTAACCAGTTCAGGATGTGCTGGATTATGCAGTAGAGAACCTATGGTTACCGTAGAATTGCAAGGGGAAACTCCTGTTAAATATGTGGATTTGACTCCGAAGAAGATATCAAGAATTCTATCGGAACATATTCTTGGGGGGAGAGTCGTTGAGGAATATGCTCTGGCAAAGGGTAGTGAAAGGTTATACTGAGTCGGATGATTCGATATTTGCATTAGGTGGGATAGTCTGAGGCTTCATGGAAAGTGGCTCCATCATGAACGAACACCCTACGAATAGATACAGACTTCATCTAATGTTATGTGCAGGGACAGCCTGTGTTTCTACTCAGTCATTTAAAATAAAGGAGATCCTGGAAAAGGAACTCAAAAAACAAGGATTGGATCGAGAGGTTTTAGTGGTGATGACCGGCTGTAATGGATTTTGTGCGGTCGGTCCTGTCATGACGGTTATGCCCGACGGGATATTTTATCATAGTCTTACAGAAGATGGGATTCCTTATTTAGTGGAGGAACATTTTTTAAAAGGAAGGCCTGTAGAAAGGCTTATGTTCACTCCACCTGCTGAGGACGTGGGTATCCCCAAGATCATGGATATTGACTTTTTTTCGCGTCAAACCTTGATCGTGCTGAGAAATAGAGGATTGATCGATCCCGAAAAGATAGATGAATATATCGCGAGAGATGGCTATCAAGCTTTAGCAAAGGCTTTGACAAAAATGAGTCCGGAAGATATCATAGATGAGATAAAACATTCAGGTCTTCGAGGACGAGGCGGGGCGGGCTTTCCAACAGGTTTGAAATGGGAATTTTGTAGAAAATCTCCCGGTGAAATTAAATATATCATATGTAATGCGGATGAAGGGGACCCTGGTGCCTATATGGACCGGAGTATTATTGAATCAGACCCTCATGCGGTATTAGAGGGGATGTTGATAGGAGCGAGAGCTATTGGAGCCGAGGAAGGATTTGTTTATATCCGAGCGGAATATCCGCTTGCTACGAAAAGATTAGAAATCGCAATCGGACAGGCCAGAGAGTATGGACTTGTCGGAGCACACATCTTTGATACGGATTTCAGTTTCGATATTCATATTAAACAGGGGGCTGGAGCGTTTGTATGTGGGGAAGAAACTTCGCTTATCGCTTCTATTGAGGGGCGTCCACCTGAACCCAGACAACGGCCCCCGTTTCCAGCTCAAGCAGGACTCTGGGGAAAACCAACCAATATAAATAATGTGGAGACCTGGGCGAATGTTCCCTCCATCATCAATAGAGGCGCCGCATGGTTTGCACGTATAGGCACGGAAAAAAGTAAAGGAACCAAAGTATTTTCTCTGGTCGGTAAAATAAACAATACCGGTTTGGTCGAGGTGCCTATGGGAATTGCCCTGAAAGAGATTATTTATGATATCGGAGGCGGAATCCCCGGAGGCAAAAAGTTTAAAGCCGTGCAGACCGGGGGGCCTTCAGGAGGATGTATTCCTGCCCGTTTGATTGATTTGCCCGTGGATTATGAACGATTGACCGAAGCCGGTTCCATAATGGGCTCTGGCGGAATGATTGTGATGGATGAGGACACCTGTATCGTAGATGTGGCGAAATATTTCATCGAGTTTACAAGCGATGAATCCTGTGGAAAGTGTTCTACCTGCCGTGAAGGGTCCTCTGCACTTCTTGAAATTCTTGAAAAAATATGCATGGGTGAAGGGGAAGAAGACGATCTGGAACTGCTCGAAGAAATTTCCTATGCCACAAAGGATGCATCCATGTGTGGATTAGGTCAGACTTTGCCCAATCCTGTTTTGAGTACTTTGCGCTATTTCAGAGATGAATATGAAGTGCATGTAAGAGAAAGAAAATGTCCTGCCAAGGCATGTAAGGCATTGATCACGTTTCATATTGATGAGGAAACATGTAGGGGATGTGGTATATGCGCGAGGAACTGTCCGGAAAAAGCCATTTCTGGGGAGAGGAGGGCCCCCCATAAGATTGACCCGGATAAATGTATTAAATGCGGTATTTGTCTGGAGAGCTGCCGAGTCTTTGGGATCGGAGCGGTTGTTGTAGAATGACGATAAGCGCGCTAGAAAAATGGAAGTTACGAGAGAAAACCATGAAATTAGAAGAAGTAAGAGATATTTTAGAGGCAGAAGTGGTATGGGGGAGTGAGTATTTATGTCAAGAGATAGAAATGGCTTGTGGCTCTGATTTATTAAGTGATGTATTGGCTTTTACAAAAGCTGGAACTCTGCTTTTAACGGGCTTGATCAATCCTCAGGTCATTCGTACAGCAGAAATGGTTGATATATCCGCTATTTGTTTTGTGAGAGGGAAAAAACCGGAGAAGTCCACTATGGAATTAGCAAAAGAAAAGAAGATTCCATTACTTTGTACCAAATTCCCGATGTATGAATCCTGTGGAAAACTATATAGAAACGGTTTAGCGGGCTGTTCTGGAGTTCGGGAGGAAATATAATTGGAAAAAGATGAAAGAATTACAAAAATCCAAGAACTTGTCTATGAATTGAAAGTTAACCAGGTAATGACGAAGAACGTTGTTACTGTGGAATCGGAAATGAATATGAGTGAGTTAAGAGAGA
>DTYH01000154.1 GCA_012961955.1 Desulfobacterales bacterium
TACGACAAACTGGCAGATCATTTCCAACGATACTGTGATGTGGAGAGGATAATCAGTTTTTTGAAACTAGAGGACCTGAGGTGATTAGGTGGTGAAGTATGGATTCTCTATAGCAGGCACCCATAGTGGATGCGGCAAGACCACCGTAGCCCTTGAAATTATGGCTGGCCTTCTAAGGGGTACCCATCATTCTGGTTATCGATGCCAGTTCCATGGCGCACTCTGCTCCCCTTGTTGGTAAGGGCTATTGTCTCACACTCGGATTCCGTGCCTGTGCCCGCTAGTATCGTGCGGTCTGAGGATGAACGTCTAGCGGTTGGCTCAATGAGCTTCAATTTTTCTAGTTGGTTCAGAAAAGGGGCCTCACCGTTTGATTCCAATCCAAGGTATCCACACAACGCGTATTATTCCAATTTTCAATATCGAAAATATGGGCATCATAATCAAGATCGCCGTTCTCTTTAAAAGGTGTTAAAAAGGGATAAATCGTTCGATCGGTCGCTTTATCATGTGTTAATCCTCTCATTGTTGCTGTTCCAGTCCTACCATTTCCCCCTACCGCTTTGAAGACTGAATCGTGTATCACCAGATCAGCTCGAGCATCCAAGGGGCTAGGGGTGAGATCGATGATCATGAGCTTGGCTCTCTGGGAGTAGGCATGTTCGGGCACTGATGCGGCTGGATATACCACAAGAGATGAGCCCATGACAATACAGAGATTACATTCCTTAGCTTACTTTAACGTCGAGGCCATTTTGTCCTCAGGCGTTGCCTGGCCGAAAGATATGGGGGCGGGGTTCAGTATGCCAGAGCGGGTATTACAGCGGGGATCTTTTTCACCGTTTGTGATCGGCTTCTCCATTTCGTCCCTGTCAAATGACTCGCCACAATTAAGGGAGGTAATTGCAAAGGCGGTGCCGTGTATTTCCACCATCTTCTCAGGTGAATTGCCTGCCTTATGGTGCAGTGTCAATGTTCTTGTTACACGTTACACTGGCAAGCAATTTTGCCATATCCTCAAGCTTCTTGATGACGATGTGCGCAGGATCTGGCTTGGCATCCCTCATTACTTCCAAGTATTTCTCGCGAGCCTTCATGTCAGATATTATTTTCTGAAAGTAAAAGTCAGAAGGATCATATCGGTCCTACACGCCTCCTGGACTTCTGAAATTCAGCACGTCACATTCTGTACTTAAACCTGCGCCGGTGAAGACCAGTATTTTTTTTTGGGACTCCCTGATTAACCTAGCACCTTTAGATATTAATTCTTTAATGGGAATATCGTAACTCCAAATCTTTCTCGTCATTAAAGGTTTAGTACCCAGAGGCCTCTTTCCATCTTCTTCCTTTTAGACTAGCCCAATAGAGGTACTCCAAGGCCTCTTTGATGGCCATGTTAATGGGCAGCCTTTTGTAACCTCTGGAAGGGTCGATTGAAGCAACTTGAAAAAAAGCCTCCTGGTATACAGGCAAGGAAAGGCCTTCCTGTATAGCAATGTGGGAGCGACGGACCACTGCGGGGCAGGTCTCATTTATTACCTTGCAAGGGCAGAGTTCAAGACCTCCATACTTATTCCTTCTGGCAGCAAACCCGAACAACCGACACATGAGAGGCCGCCATGAATAGTACGCACAATATCCCTCAACCTGCTGATCTGCTTCGGGCAGTAAGAATACACATAAGGTGTCTTTGCGAGCCTGTTTTTCTTGGATTTGTTTCATAGTGGCTCTTTCCTGGCCTCTGGCATAAATTTCCCTTGCCAGAGGAAGGACCTCCAATACCGTAGCCTCCACCCACCAGTGTCTACAGCAATAACAGCAGTTCGGCACACAAGTAAGCCCAGTGGTTTTGCAGAAACGTTCTATGATTTGATCGAATTTCTTGTATTGATCAAGGACAAGGTCAATGAGGTCCATAACGCCCACCCTTGAAGCCATACGGCTTTGTGTCGAGAGTCCAAATCGGTGGTTGTAACCGAATATCAACGGATGGTTTTCGTGTCAATATTAACGCTTACTTTCCCCCATATCAAGGTTTCTGTGACCATACCCAGAGGGCGCACTCTGGCAGGCGAATGGGAGAAAATTTCGATTTGTACCAAGGAGATAGCTGAATAAATTTTAGGCTTATGGCACCTTAGGTGTGATGTTCATCTTGGCAAGTATCTTATTTGCGCGTCCCATAACGTACGTCATTTCATGGGTACCGGCTTTGCAAGGAACCTGGGGTTTGACAGGAAATTCAAATTTCCCCGCGACCCAAACCGTCATTACCTGTTCGCTTTGCACTGCAGGAAACCCTTTGAAGCCGTGAGGCTCCTTTTCCTTTTGGTTTTCGTGGACGCCCCCCCTTTTAGAGGAGATTCCATCAATCAATGGGCCATAATCGAAAGGAAGTCACCCGGGTCTTGGATGACGCAAATAATGTGTGTGGACCGGCACTGAAACTTAGACCGAAGTCCCTGAAAAGATTACCGCCAGGATCTGGATAAGATGTTGATATGTCGGCTGGTCATAGGATTTGTGTGGTGAA
>DTYH01000155.1 GCA_012961955.1 Desulfobacterales bacterium
TAGTTTTCGCCTAACACTTCAGCTCTTTGAAAAAAGTTGTAACCGGTTAATCTTGCGAACGATTTTGAATAATTTGGGAAAAGAGTCAGGATCTGTCCGGCATCAAAAATATCAAACCGTTTGAGGGCGAAAGCCCGAGCCTTTTAAATTTAGCCAGGCCAATCTTGAATCCCAGAAGTGTTCACGAAAGTGAGCAAGATCGACTGATTACAAGATTATCAGTCAATTTTTTCAAAACGCTAAATTGTTGTCCTTTGGCTTATTTAGGGTGTTACAGGCCTATCAAAAAAAGCCTTTATGTAAAGAGAGTGAAAGGGGGTCAAGATCATGAAGAGACAGATTGAGGATACCGTACTGGAACTTATTCAAGGGGACATCACCGATATGGATACCGATGCAATAGTAAATGCAGCAAACGCACGCCTTATCTTGGGCGGTGGAGTAGCGGGAGCAATACGTGCCAAGGGTGGACCAAAGATTCAGGAGGAATGTGATTCCATCGGAGGAACATACGTGGGAGGAGCGGTAATCACCACCGGTGGTAACCTGAAGGCACGCCATGTTATTCATGCAGTAGGTCCCCAAATGGGTGAAGGAAACGAAGATGAAAAGCTAAAAAATGCTACTGTAAACAGTCTTAAATTGGCAGATGAGCACCACCTTTCGAGCATTGCCTTCCCTGCCATAAGTACTGGAATCTTCGGCTTTCCAATAGATCGCTGTGCCAGGATTATGCTCCGCACAACCATAGATTTTCTCAGGAAAGGAACTGGCCTTAAAAAGGTCGTTTTTTGCCTTTTTGATAAGAATGCATTCAAGGTCTTTTGTGATTCCTTGGCTGAAGAACTCCCATAACCAGTTGCTAAGGGTTGTAAACGAGGGGTCGACTGATAGATGAACCTTTGAACCCTTACAACTGACAACCAACACAGGAGGATTAAAAATGCAACAGGTAGGATGGAATCCCAGCAAATACGGGTTGGAGCATCACGGCATTGAAAATGTTAATGCCGTGTACTGGAATCTCAGTTCGGCCGCTCTATACGAACAGATCGTACTTCGCCACGAAGGCCTAGTGGCACACCGAGGTCCTATCGTTGTCCGTACAGGCCATCACACGGGACGAGCCCCAAACGATAAATTTATTGTAAAGGAACCTTCGAGCCAGGACAGAATATGGTGGGGGGAGGTGAACCAGCCTTTTGATGAAGAAAAGTTCGATACTCTCTATTATCGACTCCTGGCCTATCTTCAGGGTAAGGAACTTTTTGTACAGGACTGCTATGCAGGTGCTGACACCCGCTACCGGGTGAGGATCCGTGTAATCACTGAGGACGCCTGGCACAGCCTCTTTGCACGCAATATGTTTGTTCGACCCGACTGGGATACTGAGGCCTCTGATCATGTCCCTGAGTTTACTGTCTTGAACGTACCGCACTTTCACGCACTCCCTGAACTGGATGGAACCAATTCGTCGGCCTTTATTATTGTCCATTTTGGAAAAAAGCTGATAATCATTGGCGGCACCAGTTATGCCGGGGAGATAAAAAAATCGATCTTCACCATACTCAATTATCTTTTACCACTGGATCAGGTACTCCCCATGCACTGCTCGGCCAACATGGGAAGAAATGGGGATGTGGCCATCTTTTTCGGCCTTTCAGGTACTGGAAAGACCACCCTTTCCACTGATTCAGAGAGACGGATGATAGGAGACGATGAGCATGGCTGGAGCGACGAGGGGATATTCAACTTTGAAGGTGGGTGTTATGCCAAAGTGATTCGCCTATCCAAGGAATCGGAACCCGAGATTTATAAGGCTGTGCGTATGTTTGGTGTAATACTGGAGAATGTCACAATAGATAGTGTTACACGAAGATTCGATTTTGACGACAACACTTTGACAGAAAACACGCGGGCTGCATACCCTATTACCCACCTGGACAATGCCATTTATCCCGGTATTGCTGGTCATCCACAAAACGTGATTATGTTAACATGTGACGCCTTTGGGGTGCTACCTCCGATTGCCAAGCTGAGTCCTGAACAAGCCGTATACCACTTTCTCTCTGGATACACGGCCAAAGTGGCTGGCACAGAAAAAGGGTTAGGAAGTGAGCCACAGGCGACGTTCAGCCCATGCTTTGGCGCTCCCTTCATGGCCCTTCATCCGACAGTCTATGCCAGGCTGCTGGGAGAAAAGATCTCACGTCACAACGTAAATTGCTGGCTTATAAACACCGGGTGGACTGGTGGCCCTCATGGCGTAGGAAACAGGATAAGTATTGCCTACACAAGGTCTCTGGTTCGAGCAGCCCTTGATGGCCACCTGGATGATGTCTCTTATGTTAGGGAACCTTTCTTCGGTCTTCTCATTCCTGAACAATGTCCTGATGTGCCTGCCGAGATTCTGAATCCTATCAATACATGGCCGGACAAGGAGCTTTATAAAACTCTCGCGAGAGATTTGGCCTCAAAGTTTCACCAAAATTTCACTATCTTCTCAGACAATATAGGCAAAAAGATTGTACAGGCTGGCCCTGGCCCTTTTTGACCGGTATGTAGCGTTCGTGCATAAATCACCTCGAAAAGAAGAGGAGGGGTGGGTTCTCCGAGACGGAAACCAGTCTCCAGGGCTTACAGGCCGAAGAGTAGAGTTGCTTCTCGGAGGAAAGACGCAACTCATCGGAAAAAGAGCCATTTGTAGATGGAAACTATCTAATGTAATGGACAGGTATTGCCGCATTACGGCTGTTGCCAACTGCAACCGAATCAATATTGTAACAGGATTTGAAAATTTTTTGGCTTTTTTGAAAATCTGTTATATGCTATTAAAGCAAGAGGTGGATGAGACGTTTCCATAACCACTTTGAACGTCCATTATGAGCTTTTTTGGGGCACCCAACCGGGCAAAGTCTACCCAGTCAAATAGACCTCCGTTCGGAACATTTAACCGGGTGAATCGACACCTTAATAAGCGAGACCATGGGTCGGTCAAAAGGCTTGTGGCAAGGAGTGAAAAGGGGTCGCACAAACGTCTCTGGGCATTGATCTATGGGGCAGGTTTTTTTCAAGGCGATCAGCAGCGAGTTGTCAACTTTTCGAGCTATTATTAAAAACTAAACGTCTAATCGTGATGGTCTCGTAAAAAGTATAGTTTTGCTTTCTCCGTGAGTCCTGTTAGAATTTTATACAGGCCTATGGAATTCAACTTGGCTCTTTTCATAAAAGGAAACTCCACTTTCATCTTAATATCCTTACAAACTTTTCTAACGGGTGAACAATTTTGGGGTTCAGAATTCGCCTGGCTAAATTTCGAAAATTCGGACTTGCGCCCTCAAGCAGTTCGAAATCTTTAACGCTAGGCTCATTCTCAATCTTCTTCCGAAACTGCTCAATACCGTTCGCAAACTGGCTTTTTAGGAAAGCATCAACGTTTAATTGAAGAAGAAACGATAACAGAATGAAACAATACATTATTGATGAACTCAGGCCTGGAGATTACAAGAAGATCAAGGAGTATCTTGATAGAAATTATGGTATACCGATACTGGATGGGGTCTATCGCATACCACTACACGAGCATGACCTGAATGAGATTCAATTGGTCCATAAGGACTGTCAACCGTTCTATTTTGCTGTAACCTTAGAGCGTACACTTGTATCCTTTGAGTTCTTAATTCGCTCACAGCATCGCCTGAGGTGTGAGTGTGTTGGTTATGCAAACGAAAAACAAAGAACCAGCATTATCGAGTTTGCGGATTCCATATTTGAGGAGTTGGATATTATAACCTAAAAGACTGTTGTCAAGATCGACTGTAGCATGGTGAATCAAGGTCTCTGATAAAATGTTCCAAACTCTATTAACAGGGATATGGGTGGTTTTAATTACCCTGATCTTATATCCTGAAGCCGTTCTGGTCACCTTATTCCAAAAGAATGGTAGGCTGGCTCACCTTTTGGGAAGGGTGTGGGCCAAGAGTATCCTATTTGTCAGCAGAGTGAAGGTCCGTGTTATAGGCCTGGAAAACCTTGATAAGAACGGTTCCTTCATATATATGGCCAACCATCAGAGCATGTTCGATATACTGGTCCTGTATGCCTATCTTCCTGTACAATTTCGTTGGCTAGCAAAGATAGAACTTTTCAGGATTCCGCTGTTTGGCCACGCTATGTCCCGTATTGGCTGTATCGGGATTGATCGTTCTGACGGTAAGGCAGCTTACAGAAGCCTTATGGCCGCTGCGCAAAGGGTTAACAATGGTATTTCAGTACTAGTCTTTCCAGAAGGGACACGAAGTCATGATGGAGAGATCAAGCCGTTTAAGAAAGGGGGCTTCTTGCTTGCCCTTAAATCAAAAAGGCCGATCGTTCCGATCGTCATTCATGGAACGCATGAGATAATGCGAAGAGGTAGGATTAGGGTTAAACCCGGAAGGGTTGTTATGAAGATCAATCAGCCGATTCAGACCGAGTCCTATAACAAGAGCACTCAGAAAATACTTATGGATCGAGTGATGAGGGTCATGTGTGACTCTCTTGAAAGAATAAAAAATACGGGGTAACATTTTAGCATCTTGTAACAAGCGAGTTCGTCACACTCAAGCTGAACTTACGACGCAGGATGCTACTCGTACTATGGGTTAGGAACAGTGAAGATTTAAGAGTGAAAAAGAAATTATTCCACATTCATTCTTCGTAAGAGCAGCTTCCAGCCGCGATCCAAAGGTGGCTTTTCAGAGAGAGCTAAACTCTTACAAGATATGCAACCATTCACTGGTTGGAATAGTCCGGGGAAAGATTACAAGAATATTCCTTCGGATATGTGGTTATAATGAACGAGAACACCAAAAAAGTCTTAAAGATCATCCCTCTGGGTGGACTGGGGGAAATCGGTCTAAACATGCTGGTCTTTGAATACGATGACAATATAATTATCGTGGATGCCGGGCTGATGTTCCCTGAAGACGACATGCTCGGGGTAGATATTGTAATCCCGGACATAGAATATCTGAAAGAAAAAAAGTCACTCATAAAAGGGATTATCGTTACCCACGGACACGAAGATCATATCGGTGCGCTCCCGTATGTACTTCATGATATTTCAGCTCCGATTTATGGCACCCCTTTCACGTTAGGGCTTCTTGCTAACGACCTTAAGGAGCGAAACCCTCGCTTTTCACCCCAGATGAACGAGATTTTTCCCAGGACAAAGATCACCATTGGCCCTTTTAACGTTGAGTTCATCCGGGTAAGCCACAGTGTAGTGGATGGCGTTGGGCTGGCAATCGACACCCCCGTAGGATTGATTATCCACTCAGGTGATTTCAAGATTAACCAGATACCAGTAAATGGAGAGAGTACTGACATTAATAAGTTTGCCGAGTACGGTGAAAACGGAGTGCTGGCCCTAATGTCGGACTCCACCAATGTTGAGAAGGAGGGTTTTACCATTTCCGAGAAGGAGATCGGGGAAAAATTGGAGAACATCTGCAAGGATTGCCCAGGTCGTATTATTGTTGCCGTATTCGCATCTAACATTAGACGAATTCAACAAATTGTGAACATAGCCCAGACCACAGGCCGAAAGATTGTTTTTAGTGGCAGAAGCATGTTGGCCAGTGTACGCCTTGCGAAAGAGCTGGGATATCTGGACGTCCCAAAAAAGATGGAGATCAATATTGGTGAGGTCAAGGATTATCCGGACCGGGATGTGATTATTGTCACTACTGGGAGCCAGGGGGAACCCATGTCAGCCTTGAACCGTATGGCAATGGGCCTTCATAAAAAGATCAAGATCAAGAAGGGAGATACGGTTATTCTTTCCTCAAAGTTTATCCCCGGAAATGAAAAGGCGATTGCTAGGGTTATTAACCTCCTATACAAAAAGGGAGCCGAGGTCATATATGAGAAGGTTTCTGCCATCCACGTGTCAGGGCACGCATTCCAGGAAGAACTCAAGTTAATGATAAATCTTACAAAACCCAAGTATTTTATTCCCATACATGGCGAATATCGGCACCTGAAACGGCATGCCTATCTGGCCTCTCAGATGGGTATGAGTCCAGAAAACATCCTTCTTGCAGAAAACGGTGATGTTGTTGTGTTCGATGGCTCGTCAGGACGTATTGAAGGCAGGATTCGCACCGGTCGCATTCTGGTTGATGGTAAGGGTATTGGTGACGTGGGAACGAGTATCCTGAAGGAACGAAGGGACCTTTCGGAGGATGGGCTAGTTATTGCCACACTAATCCTGGACGAAGAGACAGGTGTCGTCCTCTATGGGCCGGAAATTGTATCACATGGGTTTGTGTTTGAGAATCTGAAAGGGGATATCCTGGAAGATGCAAAATGTATAATATTAGAGATCTTTGAAGAGCAGGACAGGATTGGGCCCAACTGGTTAGATTCGATCAAGACAGAGATTAAGAAGGCGCTACGGAAATATTTCTATTTTGTAATAGAAAGGCGCCCTGTAATCCTCCCTATTATTATACAGATTTAGAAAAGGTATGCGAAAAGAGATACTTGGCATAATCCTTTGCTTTGGGATGGTATTTATGGCTATAAGCCTTATCTCCTATCATCCAGGTGATCCGTCTATCAATAATGCCACAGATAATGCCGCAGTTGTAAAGAACGCATTTGGCACCGTAGGAGCCCATACCTCAGGGTTTCTCATCGCCTTATTCGGACTCGGAGCATTCTGGATCCCTATCATTATTTTACTTATTACAGTACAGATTTTGAAAGGCTATCCATATACCATGTCAATTGTGACCAGTGTCGCTGGTCTTGCCCTAATGGTCACCACAGGTAGTCTTTTAAGCTTATACCATTCAAACTACCCGGTTTGGGGGAGGGAGATATCTGCCGGAGGTATACTGGGAGTTTCTGTCAGCCGAGTCAGTACTAAGTATTTTAATCCCGCAGGCGGGGCAATCGTTCTGCTCACAGTCTGGCTCATGGCCCTTATCATCACTACACGCCTTTCTCTTGCAAGCCTTCTAGGGTGGATTGGAGGGAGAGTTCAACACTCCTATCAACGATTGAAAAGAGTTATAACCATACGTAAAGAACGAGGAAATAAGGCCAGAAGGCGTATGGCAGCTGGTCAAAGGCTGGAACCAGAGCAGAACAAGAACCTGAAGATAAAGGAACCAAGCGGACTACAAGTTCAAGATGGACCGCTAATGACGCAGGAAGTCTTTGAATTCATGAACGTCAAAGAAGGCTTCCGATTGCCTCCTCTGAGCCTGCTAGACGATCCAGACAGATCCTCAATATCAACAAATCATGAGAGTCTCCGTATGCAATCCAGACTTCTGGAAAAGAAACTGAACGATTTTAATGTCTCTGGAAGGGTAGTATCTGTGTCTCCAGGACCGGTAATCACCACCTTTGAATATGAACCTGCCCCGGGAGTAAAGATTAACAGAATAATGAATCTTGCTGATGATCTCGCCATGGCTCTCAGGGCTACCAGCATTCGTGTCGTTGCTCCCATCCCGGGTAAGGCGGTTATTGGTATCGAGGTTTCAAATCCAGAACGTGAGATGGTAAGAATCAAGGATATCATAGCATCTTCGGAGTTTATGCAAACCACGTCCAAACTTACCCTAGCCTTGGGAAAGGATGTGGTAGGGAATCCGGTAGTAACCGACTTGGGCAAGATGCCTCACCTGCTGATCGCAGGTGCTACTGGGACAGGAAAGAGCGTGGCTCTAAACAGCATGATATGCAGCATACTTTATAAGTCCACCCCTTTTGATGTGAATCTGTTAATAATTGATCCAAAGAGGATCGAACTCTCCATATATGAAGGGATTCCCCACTTGATCACTCCGGTGGTGACCGAAGCTAAAAAGGCAACCTATGCACTCCAGTGGGCTGTACGCGAGATGGAACAAAGATATGCAATCATGGCCGAAAAAGGGGTGCGGAACATACATCAGTACAACAAGAAAAGAGAGGACAGAAAAGAGGTTGACCCCTGGGAAAAACTACCATTCATTGTGATTGTTATTGACGAGCTGTCCGACCTTATGATGGTGGCCTCCCGCGACGTGGAGATGGCCATGACGCGCTTGGCACAGATGGCACGCGCAGCCGGGATTCACCTCCTGATTGCCACCCAAAGACCGTCCGTAGATGTCCTTACGGGGGTGATTAAGGCAAATTTTCCTACTAGAATATCCTTTCAGGTCTCATCCAAGACCGACTCGCGCACTATTTTAGACGCAAATGGTGCTGAAAACCTCCTTGGAAATGGCGATATGCTCTTTCTCACCCCTGGTACGGCAAAACTTCAACGTATACATGGTGCATATATCTCAGAGATAGAGATTCACCGAATCATCGAATTCTTGAAGCGCCAGAGACAACCCGAATACAGACAGGACATTCTGAAGCCCGACCCTGAGGATAAGGGAACAAAGCCTGAAGAAGAGGAGTATGACGAAAAATACGACGAGGCCGTAGAACTGGTCACAAAGACAAGACAGGCTTCTATCTCCATGCTCCAGAGACGATTACGTGTGGGATATAATCGAGCAGCTCGCATGATTGAGATGATGGAACGCGAAGGGGTGGTTGGACCGTCTGATGGGGTCAAGCCGAGACAAGTACTGGTAAAAGGGTATAATGATGATTAATGTGGTCAGTTTTTTACTCTTCACATTCCTTATCCAGACACATGCCTGGGCCATTACCCCTTATGAGGTAATGGATAGGGTGGAAGAACGTTATGATGTATCCGACATTCAGGCCGATTTTGTTCAGGAAACGTTCTTGAAGGCCATGAATATCACTGAGACTGCCAGCGGTCGTGTCTATTTCAAACGACCGGATATGATACGATGGCATTACAGGTCCCCGGAAGAGCAGCTTATCGTTTCTGATGGTCGTACCCTGTGGCTCTATCAACCCCAGGAAAGACAGGTTATGGTAGGAAGATCAGAGTCATGCTTTGGAAACCGGAAAGGTATAAGCCTGATTATGGATTTTAACGAACTAAGGAAGGAATTTATCTTTAGCTGGGCAACCCCAACCACTGAGGAAGAGAAAAAAAACACCCATAATGAGGGTTGTTATCTTGTAAGACTCACGCCAAAGAACCAACGACCTGACATGGTGAGTCTTATTCTGCACATATCAAGGACCACCTTTGACGTAGTGAAATCAATAACCCAAGGCCCCTTTGGGGATACAATTGCTATGAGCTTCTACAACTTCCGTTTCAATCAGGGACTAAAGAAGGATTTTTTTGTCTTGGATATGCCGGAAGATGTTGATATCATTAGATTAGAAGGTGATGATCACCATGATTGAAAAAGAAATACGGAGATTGGTAAAAAGAGAAAGTGCAATCTTGCTGGCCCACAACTACCAACCCCCTGAAATTCAGGATATTGCAGACCTCACAGGAGATTCCCTTGAATTAAGCATCAAGGCATCAGAGACCGATGCACGGATAATAATCTTTTGCGGTGTCCACTTCATGGCTGAAACCGCCTCTATTGTATCGCCTGAAAAGACGGTCCTTCTCCCCAGACTAGATGTTGGATGTCCTATGGCTGACATGATAACTCCTGAAGACCTGGAGGCGAGGCGTTTGAAATTTCCGGGTGTACCGGTAGTAACATACGTGAATTCTTCTGCTGCTGTAAAAGCCCTCAGCACTATCTGCTGCACCTCTGCCAATGTGCTGAGCGTCGTAAACAGCATACCCTCAAACCGAATATTTATGACACCCGATCGTAATTTGGCCCTTTACGCAGCCTCGAAGTCAGAAAAACAGATTGAGTTCTGGAACGGATTTTGTCCCATACATGACAACCTTACCCGGGAAGAGGTATTAAAGGCCAAAGAGAGTCATCCTGATGCACTTTTCATGGCCCACCCTGAGTGCCGTCCTGAAGTTCTAGCCCTCGCAGATGCAGTATTGAGCACCTCAGGCATGTTAAAATTTGCCCGTGAATCAGATAACGACGCTTTCATTGTTGGAACTGAAGTAGGGTTACTCCATCCCCTCAGAAAAGAGAATCCGGGTAAGGATTTTTATCCTGCATCTAAAAAGATGGTGTGTCCGGACATGAAACGGATCAAACTTATTGATATCTTGAGGGCTTTGGAACGTAAGGAGCATCAAGTAAGGGTTCCTGAGAGTATTAGGACAAAGGCCATCTCAGCTGTAGAACAGATGATGGCTATCCAAGGATAAAGTCTTTATTCTGAGAAATCAGCAAGATACTCCTCATAGTCGTCAGCGGAAAGGAGAGAATCCAACTCATTTTTCTCATAAACCTTCACACGGATAAGCCAACCTTCGGTATACGGGGCGTTATTGACCAGAGTGGGATCATTGATAACCTCGACATTGGCATCGATCACCTTTCCGCTTAAGGGTGCGTAAAGATCAACCACTTCCGATTTGGTAGACTCAACGCTGCCAAATGGTTCGTTGGCGATAATGTCGTCTCCCTCGTTAGGGAGTTCTATATACAATATTTCACTCAATTCAGACTGAGCATAATCGGTCAACCCGATCGTAACCATATCTTCCCCGTCCGGCCTGACCCAAATGTGCTCTTCCGTATATTTTAGCTCATCCAGTATAAACATGGTAAACATGCTCTTTCTTTTATTTTTTTGACCAGTTGGCTCTCCCGGATCTCCCCGTACAGGGTGTTAGGTAAGGAAGTCATGGCGTGGCTCCTGCCGGTGGTATCCGAAAAAGTTTCTGTACAGGTCAGCAGAATTACCACTGGCATAGCTTTTGAGGGAATCAAACCCAGGTTATTGGGCCTAGAAGATAGCAATCCGTGAATGGCGAATCCTTATATAATAAAAAAGTATTTCAGGCAAGAGTTTTTTTACGGAAAATCAAGTTAAGGCTTGAAGTGTTTCGTCTGGTATATCAAAATTTGAATACACCTTCTGAACATCGTCAGAATCTTCAAGAGTTTCCATCAGGCGCAACATCTGTTCAGCCTGCTTCCCTTCCAACTTGACCCTGTTTTTGGGAATCATGGTAATCTCAGCAAAGGTATAATTAAGTCCTTCTCGGCTAAATGCCTCTTTCACAGCTTCGAATTCGTTTAATGGGGTAATTACTTCAAAGCTGTTATTGTCATCGAGTATATCTTCTGCCCCTGCCTCAAGGGCCACTTCCATCAGTCTATCCTCGTCAATACCCTCCTTATCGAACACAATCAACCCTTTCTTGTCAAACATCCAGGCCACACATCCACTTTCACCCAGGTTTCCACCGCACTTGCTGAAGATATAACGAATGTCAGCTACAGTCCGCTTTTTGTTATCAGTAACCGATTCCACTAAAACAGCAGCGCCCCCAGGACCGTACCCTTCGTATACGACCTCCTCATATGACTCACCTTCCAGTTCACCTGTACCTTTCTTAATTGCTCTCTCAATATTCTCTTTTGGCATATTTTCAGCCTTGGACGCGGCAATCGCCGTTCGAAGTCGTGGGTTGGAATCGGGATCCCCACCTCCCATTCGGGCAGCTACCGTAATCTCTTTTATTAATTTGGTAAAGATCTTGCCCCGCTTGGCATCCTGTGCACCCTTTCGGTGCTTAATACTGCTCCACTTTGAATGACCAGACATGGCCACCTCCTCTGTCTTGATTTAAATCTGTAGTACGTGTGAATGATAAAATCAGGTTTTTCTATCGTTTGGTTGA
>DTYH01000156.1 GCA_012961955.1 Desulfobacterales bacterium
AACTGCACCAGCCGCACCCCACATATGACCAATCATCGACTTGTTCGAGCTGATCATGATCTCTTTTGCCCTGGCTTTAAATACCTTCTTTATGGCGAGCGTCTCGGTTTCATCGTTGGCTAAAGTAGATGTTCCGTGCGCATTGATATAGTCTATCTCTTCAGTAGCAATCGCCGCTTCTTTAATACTTAATTCCATACAACGAGCGGCAGATTCGCCACTTCGCAAGGGAGCTACTGGGTGGTAAGCATCACACGTGGAGGCATAACCCAGGACTTCCGCATATATCTTGGCACCACGTGATCTGGCATGATCAAGCTCTTCCAGGATGAGCACGCCGGAGCCTTCGCTTGAAACAAAGCCTTTTCGATTCTTATCGAACGGACGGCTTGCCTTGTGCGGTTCATCGTTCCAACAAGGGCTGGTTAATGCGCCGAGGTTTTCTAAGCTGGCCATAACAGTCGGACATATCCCGGCTTCTGAGCCGCCTACAATCATTACATCGGCCTCATCGTGTTTAATAGCTTTGAAACCCAAGCCTACGGCATTGGTTCCTGCTGCACATGCCTCCTGGAGAAAATGATGGGGGCCTTTTGCGCGACAAAGGGCAGCGATTAAACCAGCCGCAGTATTTGCTGATAAGTTTATCACAAGTTGCGGGGGAACCTTTTCCATACGCCCTTTTACTACCAGCTCGTGACTCTTTTCAAAGGTTTTACAGGCTCCGACTGCACTAGCAGCTATTACTCCGACCCGATATTCCTCACCGATCCTGGTCTCAAACCGGCTGTCGTCTATGGCCATTTTGGTGGCCGCCAAAAGGAAATGAACAAAACGATCGGTTCGGCGTATTAATTTTCGCTCTAATAAGTCTTCTTCTGAAAAGTCTCTCACCTCTCCGGCGACCCTGCAGCTAAGGGATGATGCATCAAACTGTGTGATCTGTTTTATTCCGGACTCTCCAGCACATAATCTTTTCCAGGATTCTTCTACACCAACGGCAAGTGGGGTTATGGCTCCCATCCCTGTGATAACGACTCTGCGCTTCATCTTCTCTCCAGTAACCTCCTATGTCTTTTCCTAGTAACTGCCTTGGGTAAAGCTTCTCCCCGTGAGGGTTTATTTAGTCTGAAGTTATGAAATCGATTTGTCCGTGTCAACAGTAAAATAGCATGAGTGAAACATAGATAGGATAGCTCTTTTGTTTATCTATTCAGGTGCTTGTAACTGATATCACCCTTGCTGATATTCGGTTCCGTAAGGGTAAAGCCCTTACTGTTTTTCTAGTCTTAATATCGTGGGGCCACAAGAGGCAGCATAATGTTCCCCCGCTAGAATACCTCTTGGTTGGCCCTGCTTCTCACCTAGCCAGAGGCTCTACAATAATGGGGGACGGTGGAGGAAAAGTTAATGTCAGGCTGAGGACCGGTAGCTGTATGAAATTTGGCCTGTTAACAAAAAGGATTTCTCTCTTAAGGGACGCAAAATGCCAAAAAAGCCTGCTTGGCGGGATACTCAGAAAGACGATTACGCTCTTCTTATCTCCGTGGATGGACGGGGGTGTATAGATGCTATATCTTGTGTTTAAATAAGAAATATATACATTTTATAGTGTTTTCTCTTTACAAGAACTATTGTTTTTGCTATTGAAGACCCGATTTTAACTATTGGGTTAATAGTTTGATGTTTTTCCTTTGAAAGAGTCGTTTTATTATAAGGATTCCGGACTGTTCGTAAAACGATCTTGTTTCAACTCAAGAAATAGGGCAACAGAAGCAAAGCTGTCCAGAATTTAGGCACAGGCTGGGTATGAAAAAATCCTTATGTACAGGCATTGCAAAAAGAGAGTCATTTGTTTAAAGGTTTATCAATGTGGGTGGAGTTTTACGCAAGAAATTATAGATTCTATAGAAAGAGTTTTTCATTTAATACTAATCCCTTTGAGACTTACTCTGAGACCGTTCTAAGACGTAGATTAGCCTTTTACAAGGTCGCCGTTTGATTCTGCGTGAAAGTAGAGTAGCTGTTCTTTAATAGAACAGACAATGTTGTACAAGGTCGAATAAGCCACCTAGTAAGACTAAACCATAAAAGGAAAAACACCAGATGTTTTTCCAATGATACCAATTGCGCGTTTCCTTTTGACAGATTATTACCCGAATATAACTCCATTTTCGCTTTGCCCAAAACGTTTTTTTTAGTACACCGTTTTAGAAACCCTTCTAAAGATTTGCGACAGGGTAAATCTAACACTTGCCCCGTTCGTGAATGAAAGATTGAGACCAATTAGAGGCCATGGCCGCATAACTAATTAGCCTTGGTCGAGGCTTTTTGAAGACTCTCCCCCGGGTTCAAAAAATTCAAATCTCTTGTGTACCGGTTTTGCCGATATTTATTTTTAAAAGGGTTTTAATAACCCGTCAAAGGGATTTTATTTGTGCAACACAGCACCTCGTGTTAGGAGCTGATGTACCCTACGCGTACTGTCCATTATGCTATCCTCGAACACATTTTCATAAGAGCTGTGGTATGGGATCTTTTTCATGAAGATTAAAAGGCTGGACATAGTCGGTTTTAAGTCCTTTATGGAAAAGACCTCCATTATCTTCCCGGAAGGGATATCCGCGGTTGTAGGTCCTAACGGGTGTGGGAAGAGCAATCTGGTTGATGCTATAAGATGGGTAATGGGAGAGCAGAGCATAAAGCAGCTACGCGGAAGACGTATGGAAGACGTAATCTTTTCAGGAACTAGTGGAAGGTATCCTTTGAATATGGCCGAGGTCTCTCTCACCATTTTAGATGAGAACGGAAATCTCCCTGAACAGTATCATCAGTTTTCCGAAATTATGGTTACCCGCCGTCTTTTCCGCTCTGGTGAGAGTGAATATCTGATCAATAAAAGGTCCTGCCGACTAAAAGACATCCACAATATCTTCCTGGGAACAGGTGTGGGGTCTAGATCGTACGCAGTGATCCAGCAGGGGAGTATTGGATCGCTTATTGATGCAGACCCGGATGAACGGCGCCTCTTTATAGAAGAAGCTGCAGGCGTTAGCCGTTACAGGGTGCGCAGGAAAGAGACACTTCAGAAGATTGAACGCGCGAGTCAAGATTTGGTGCGGATTAAGGATATCCTAAACGAGCTAAACCGACAAAAGAGAGTGCTTAAACGTCAAGCGGATAAGGCTGAGAAGTACAAAGAATATCGGCGTGAGATCAAGGACCTGGAAGTTGTTCTCGCATGCCACGAATACAGTGAACTCAGTAGACGGATTCTCAAGGATAATGCCGTTCTAAGATCGTTGAAGGATTCTGATCTCGAGCACAGCACCAGGTTGGCAAAACTCGATGCAAGGATAGAGAAGATCAGGCTGGAAAGGTCGGTAAGGGATAAGGCGATTTCGGAACAAAAGTCAAGGAGGCTTCAACTCCAGCGGTATGTTGATAAGGCCGAAAATGACATCCTTCATTATCAGGAGGCAAAAGAGCGATTAGCGGAACTAATCCAGCAATTTCAGGACGAAAAGGGTAAGGTGGAAAAGAGACACGGACAGATTGATACGGAACGGCTGGGTCTGGAACAGAGGATACGTAGTCTGAAGACCGAGGAAGAAATGATTCGGAGAACTATTAGGCAAAAAGAGGAGGAAAGAAGGGCACTGAAGGAAGAGATGTATCGTTTGATAGATGAGCGGGGGAAAAAACGGGATGAGCTCCTTATTCTATCGACGCACCAGGCAAGATATAGGAATGCACTCGAGATTGCTACCCGTAACAGCAAGAACATATCTCAACGGGTTAAACAAATTAGACAGGAAAGGACCCGTTTGAAAGATCGGATAGTTAAGCTTGAAAAGAGGAAGGCTAGGGTAAACGACCATTATCAGAAACTAAGTACAACAACTTCAGATTTGAATCAAAGGCTGAACAGACTTAAGGAAAGATTGCAAGACAAGCAAAAGGCTTTACATGCTAAGATAAAGAACGTTCAAATCTTAGAGGCCGAGAGACAGAATATTCGTTCCCAATATCTTGCCATAAGAAGGATGCATCAGAACTATGACTGGTTCAAGGGCGGAGTGAAGAACATAATGAAACATTGGAGACCCAAAAATCGAGATAGAAAAAACCCCGCTCTGGGTGTGATCGCTGAGGTTGTATTTCCTCGATCCGGCTATGATAAGGCAGTAGAGGCAGCCCTGGGGGAAATGGTACAGTATATTATTGTTGAGGACCAGAAGGATGGCAGGGAAGGGATAGAATATCTCAGATCGTGTTCGGCTGGTCGTGGCGGGTTTGTCCCGCTCAATACCGTGAAACACATTGGGAAAACCTTGCTTCCGAACCCTTGTGATGAACCTCCATCTATCCTGAAATATGTAAGGATCAGGGAGGGGTACGAGGACCTGGTAGCCTCCCTGCTTGGTAATGTAATGGTTGCAGAAGACCTTGATGAGGCCCTTAAGCTGTGGAATGCGAACGGATCTATTCATGCTGTAGTAACCGTGAAAGGGGACTTGATATCTCGTGAGGGTATCATGATCGGAGGTAGTTTAGATGAGTCATCAGGGATACTTGCCAAGAGACGGGAGATGGACGAGCTGGAAAAGGAATTGGCTAGTCTGGAAGAGAGGGTTGCGGTTGGAAAATCGGAACAAAAGGAGATGGAGTCAGAAGGTATTGACTTAGAATCAGAGGTACAACAGACACAAAAAGCATGTGCCAGGTATAATAAAGAATTGGTAAAGGTTGAAAAGGAACTTTATCGAATTGAAGAAGACCTAAAACATGCTTTCCAGTATCAAAACTTCATGCAGTTCGAGGACAAGGAAAAGGAAGGTGAAAGAATTGATCTGAACCAGGAGGTGGTCCGTTGTCAGGTAGCATTGTCTAAGATATTCGGGGAGGCAACAAGGTGTGAATCTAGAATCGATCATTTGAATTCAGAGATAGAGAAGATATCTCACGATTTGGATATCTTGGAAAGGGAGACCATGGAGTTTAAACTCCATGCCACCGCCATTAAAGCAGAAAAGGATAATGCGGAAGAGACCATGCGACGTCTTGCTGATTTTCAAAAGGAGAGTAAAGAGCGCTTAGAAAATTTGAGGTTAGAACTTGAAAGGAAAAGAGAAGAAGAAACACATGTAGAGAAGCGATTAGCTGAAACCCGGGAAAAGATTGTAGAGGTTTATGATAAGATTAGGTCGATCGATACTGCCATTTCTAAGGACGAGACCGAGTATCAGGAATTGGATGCAAACTTCAACCGTAACAGCGAGTTACTTAGAGAAATCCAAGTGAGGCGGAACGAAACGCAGCGAAAGATCCAGCTACTCGAGATGGAAGTATCCAAAACCAGGATGAAACAGGAGCATCTTATTGGCAGGATTGAGGAAAGGTATCGAGTAAGAATCGACGGATACAGGCCAACAGATCCGATTGACCCTTCGACCGTAAAAGAAAGAGAGGAAAAGCTGAGACAGCTTAATGAGAGGCTTGCTCGGATCGGAGAGGTAAATCTTGTAGCAATAGAAGAATATAAAGACCTGGAGGAACGATTCCAGTTTTTGGATGAGCAGCGGAGAGACTTGGAAGATGCGATTGGTGACCTCAACGACCTAGTTCGCAGGATAAATCGGAACTCCCAGAGGGAGTTTATGCAGACCGTTGAAGCGATTAATCAGAAGCTGCAGGAGGTCTTTCCAAAGCTATTCAACGGCGGTACAGCGCACCTTCTCCTTACCAAGCCAGACAGACCTTTGGAAGGGGGGGTTGAATTCCTCATCCACCCTCCGGGCAAGAAATTGACCCGAATGAGCCTCCTTTCTGGTGGTGAAAAGGCGTTAGCCACATTATCTCTAATCTTTGCCGTGTTCTTGATTAAGCCGACGGCCTTCTGTCTCTTTGACGAAATAGATGCCCACCTGGACGATGTAAATTTGGATCGATTCAATGAACTCCTTAGAGATATCGGAAAAAGGTCTCAGGTGATCATGGTGACACACAATAAGCGAACTATGGAGGTTGCTGATACCCTTTTTGGCATTACCATGGAGAGGAATGGCGTTTCGAAGATTGTTTCAGTAAGATTGACTGATAAAGACATGTCTGGAGAATGATGGTCTTGTAAAAAGTCCGTTTCGTTCACTAAATGAGCATTTTTGGCGCATTAGAAACATTCACCTAAAATTCTAAAACTCGGGCTAACGCCCTCTAACAATGAGAATGTTTTAACGCTGAATCTTTCAAATCCTTTTCTCCCAAAATGCTCAAGATCGTTCACAAGAAAATTTTCACGAGACCATTTTACGAGGGCATCAAGAACAGAAGGATCATGCTTTGCTAGATGTTTGAAAGTAACTGTTGGGAGAGTATGGCTTTTTCTTTACACTCTGGTCTCTCCGGCCTTTGTTTTTCCGGTGAGTTGAGAGCGGGGGATGCCCTGTTCCTTCTGCATTCTACCTTTCCGCCTCAGCGTCTGTCTCGTCTATCTCGTCTGTTTGGTCAACCAATCGACGAGATCAACGAGATCAACCAGTAGACCAGATCGGTCGCTGAGGTTTCCCCGATTCTCAACATAGGAAAAAAGCAAAGGTTTCCGCCAAGTTGTTCCAAGAAAGGCTTCATCCCGTGAACAGTGACATCGATTTGTATTAAAGGAGAAAAATAAAAAAAATGGCATTTAGATGGTTTAGAAGGAAAAAGGATGAGACTAAGAATGGTACTCCTGAGCCTGAGCCCGTAGCCCCTCAAAAAGAAGATCTTGATTTGAGTAAAGACGAGCGATTAGAAGAAGAGGAATCGTTACCTGAATCCCCTCCGGATGATGTACCGCGCGAGGAGGGTGATGAAGAGATGACCCGAAGGTTCTTATCATGCCTAAAGGAGCGCCTCTCCAAGACAAGGCATGTGCTCGTAGATCGTCTTGATGGTCTTGTGTTTGGAAAGAAGGAGATAAACGATGATCTTATGGAAGAGCTGGAGGAGATACTGATTACTTCTGACTTGGGTGTGCAGACTACGATGCAACTGATTGAAAGGATTAAAGAAAAGGTAAGACGTAAGGACCTGAATAATCCCCGATATGTCAAGGGTGTACTCCAGGAAGAGATACTATCACTCCTCGAGGATGTTCCACCAGCTCCTACGGTACAGAGCAAGAAACCGTATATCATCATGGTAGTTGGGGTGAACGGGGTGGGGAAAACCACGACTATTGCAAAATTGGCCGCCAGGTACAGGAAAGAGGGGAAAAGTGTGCTATTAGTGGCTGCTGACACGTTTCGGGCAGCTGCGATTGGTCAGCTAGCGGAGTGGGGGGAGCGTGTGGGGGCAGAAATAGTTCGTCATAAAGAAAGGGGTGACCCCTCGGCGGTAGTCTATGACGGCATCCATGCTGCTAAGGCGCGGGACATAGACGTAGTGTTGATCGATACTGCAGGGAGGCTCCATACAAAGATTAATCTAATGGAGGAATTGAAGAAGATCCGTCGGGTCATATCACGCCTGATACCGGATGCACCCCATGAGGTGCTTCTGGTACTAGATGCAACTACCGGGCAGAACGCCATTTCTCAGGCCCAGCTGTTTCATGACGCCATCAACATAACAGGTATTGCCCTGGTGAAATTGGATGGAACAGCAAAAGGTGGAATCGTGGTAGCCATATCTGACACGCTTAAGATTCCGTTGCAGTATATCGGTATTGGAGAAGGGCTTGATGATCTGCACGAATTTGACGCAAGGAATTTCGTGAAGGCATTGTTTTAGGTAATCGTTGGCAAAAAAATACCCCATCTATCGTTTAGTTCCCATCCCATTTTAGGGCTTTTGGCCCGTGGACCTATGCCTCGAAGAGGGGAGGGGGAGCTTGGGAGAAAAAAGGAGGTAGAAAATGTCCAGAATATCTCGAGCAGTTATCAGTGTTACTGATAAAACAGGTGTCGTGGATTTTGCCCGCTCCCTGGAGGGATTCGGAGTGGCGATTCTTTCGACAGGAGGAACGGCCCAAAGGTTACGAGACGGTGGCGTGAATGTACAGGATATATCGGAGTATACTGGATTTCCTGAAATGCTGGATGGTCGGGTGAAGACCCTTCATCCAAAGGTACATGGTGGAATCCTTGCCCGACGGGATGTCTCCGAACATATTAGTCAGTTACAAACCCACAAGATCCCCCTTATTGATTTGGTAGTGGTTAACCTTTATCCTTTCGAAAGGACGGTAGCTGAACCAGGGTGTACCTTTGAAGATGCTATTGAAGATATCGATATTGGTGGTCCAACCCTCCTCCGAGCCTCAGCCAAGAACTTCCGGGATGTTACTGTGGTTGTGGATCCGTCTGACTATAAGATTGTGATAGATGAGATGAAAAAAAATAACGGAACTACTACGCTCAAGACGAGATTCTATCTTGCCAGGAAGGTATTTCAGGTAACAAGCAAATATGACACTGTCATTGCAGACTACTTGATGAATATCTCACTCCCCGAGGGGGAGAACTAACAAAAAAAATTGAAAATTTAATATTTCAGTTGACATCCTTATTACAAAACTATATACAAACGTGCCATGGCAGGGCCATTCCTGGGGCATTTTTTTGTAAACCTTAACAGGAAAGGGGAATTGCTTATGACAAAAGGAGAACTTGTAAGCAAGATGGCACAGGATGCTGGGATTTCAAAGGCCTCAGCCAAGTTGGCACTAGACTCTTTTATGGATAGTGTCAAAACCTCCCTGAAGAAAAAGAATGGCAGGTTAACCATTGTGGGCTTTGGGACGTTCTATAAGGTTAGGCGCAAAGCCCGTAACGGCAGGAATCCCAGGACCGGGGAAATAATCAGGATCAAGGCATCAGACGTGGTGAGGTTTAGGCCGGGTAAGGATCTAAGAGAAGCTATAAAATAATGGAGTTGTCAGGATACGATTTGGGTGTTTTTACTAAAGGGGTGGTAAAAATTGATATGGCTATTGTCCGAACCGTAAGACCCTAAAAAATCGGTTTGGATAATGGCCTGTTAAATCCATCCGCACGAAGAGATTTTCGTCCGTTGATCTTTGGCAGATCACTTCTTCTTGAAAGAATATGTGCTAATATAGTATATCAAATTTGTTGAACTCGCCTGTATAGGGCTCCCAGTGTACCGTTACCCTAGTTACTCGCGCCGACGGCGGACCTACGTGGCACCATTCGATAACATTATCGACGTCCTTTCTGGGCCCCTCAAAAACCGCTTCGACCGAACCATCGCGTCTGTTTTTCACCCATCCAGTCACGTTGTGCCTCGCGGCTACTTCACGTGTTTCGAACCTGAAGAAGACTCCCTGAACTCTACCCTCGATAATGGCATGGGCACGAACCATATTCATATCCTACCTCCTGTTCTTTTGACTTGCTTACACGGACCTCTGGACGGTGCATCATCTAGAGAGGACACACCATCAGGGGAATAGGCATTAGAGCATCTTAACGAAGGTTTCTTCATCTATGATGGATACCCCCAGCTCCTTTGCCTTGTCAAGTTTAGATCCTGGTTCTCTTCCTGCAACTACGTATGAGGTTTTTCTGCTGACCGAGTTGGTTACTTTTCCCCCTAGGGACTCTATCCTCTGTTTTGCCTGTGCTCGCGTCATGGAATTCAACGTTCCTGTTAGAACAAAGGTCAGGCCGGCTAACTTGTCTTTTTGAACGGTCTCGTCCCCCTCAAGGACTAGACCGGATCTAAGGATCCGATGGATATTTTTTTTGTTTTCTGGATTTTTAAAAAAGGCCACTACGCTCTGTGAAACCTCAGGGCCTATTTCTTTGATGGCCATGAGGTCTTCTTCGTTGGCTGCCATAAGGGCTTCCAGGCTTTTAAACTTCTGGGCCAGAACTGTAGCAGTGTGTTCTCCAACATGTCTTATACCAAGTGCGTAAATGAATCGGGCAAGTGTCGTATGTTTGCTCTTGTTAATGGCCTCTAGCACGTTCCGGGCAGATTTTTCTGCCATTCTCTCCAGTCCTTTCAGGGTTTCCAGATCAAGATCGAATAGATCAGCATAGGATTTGAGTATTCGTTTTTCCACCATCTGAGAGATCAGTTTGTCCCCGAGGCCCTCTATATTAAGTGCGGCTCTCGAGGCGAAATGTTTTATACGTTCCTTGACCTGTGCAGGACAGCCCGTGTTAATGCACCTCAAAACTACTTCGTCTTTCGGCTGAAGTACAGGAGAGCCACAGACCGGGCACGTATCAGGCATGATAAACCCCTTTTCCAGTCCGGTACGCTTCCCCGTTATCACCTTGACCACCTCAGGTATGACGTCACCTGCTCGCTGTATCAGTACTGTATCTCCAATCCGAATATCCTTCTTTGTAATCTCGTCCTGATTATGGAGTGTAGCCCGTTTCACTATTACACCCCCGAGCCTAACAGGTTCCAAATGTGCAACAGGTGTAAGGGCGCCGGTACGTCCCACCTGGACATCAATATCAATGATACGTGTCGTCTCCTGGGAGGGGACAAATTTGTACGCTAGTGCCCACCTAGGGCTTCGGGACTTCTCGCCAAGGCGTTCCTGGTACTCAAGGTCGTCGACCTTTATTACGATTCCATCAATCTCGTACGGCAACCGATGTCGTCTTGAAGCCATGTCTTCGTAGTAGTTAAGTACTTCATCTATTCCGGTACATTTCTTGATGTACGGGTTTACTCGTAAGCCAAGGGCCTTTAGAAAGTTCATCAATTCCCAATGGGACCTGAATTTCATGTCGCTGATGATGCCGATGCCATAGCAGAACATCTCAAGGGGCCGCTTGGCAGTAACCCTGGAGTCGAGCTGTCTTAGCGATCCGGCAGCAGCGTTTCGGGGGTTGGCAAAAGGCGGCTCTCCCTCTTGAAGCCGCTGTTGGTTCAGTTTTCTAAACGCGTCAGTGCGCATAAAGACTTCACCCCGAACTTCGATCCTGGCAGGGATCGAAGCTTCACCGCTTTTTTGCAACAAAATGGGAACACTTCTAATTGTCTTAATGTTTGGTGTGATGACTTCCCCCACAAATCCGTCTCCGCGCGTGGAAGCCACGGTTAACTCTCCATTTTCATAAACCAGCTCGACAGCCACCCCATCCATCTTTGGCTCAGCAACATAGACCAGATCCATATCTATGTTTAGTAGCCTCCTCACCCTCTGATCGAAGGCCATTACGTCCTCCTCATCGAACCCGTTCTCCAGGCTGAGCATTGGTAGGCTATGGGATATGGTTTCAAACTTCTCAAGCGGGGGCGCTCCCACGCGCTGGGTAGGAGAGTCCGGAGTAATGAGGTCCGGATAGCGTGATTCCAGGTCTATCAGTTCTTGCATCAAACGGTCATATTCTGCGTCTGATATCTCGGGGTCGTCCAATGCATGGTATAGATAACTGTGTTTATGGAGGGCTTCACGGAGCTGTGCAGCCCTTCTCCTCAGTGCTTCTGGAGCAGCTTCTGACATAATTCACCTATTACCTTTGCTGCGGCTTTCCGGGCATTTGCAAAGCCGGCCAGCGAAAAGCCATGTTTCCAGCGCAATGTAGCAAGTTCGTCTGAAACAACGAGAAGGGCTCCCAGTGCCACCCCGCGAAACCTGCTTACAGTAAAGAGTGCCGACACCTCCATCTCAACAGCGAGCTTCCCTTCCCGTTTAAAGGAAAGGACCTTTTCTTTGGTCTCACGAAACGGTGCGTCCGTTGTCCATATTGCGCCTTTATGGAATGGAATCCTATGAGACATAAGACAGCCCTCAATTACCTCAATCATGCCAGGATGCGGTTTGGAGAGGGGATGGTCCGGTAGATAGTGCTGAGAGGTGCCCTCTTCACTCATTGCTTCGATGGGAATGACAAAATCGGAAATCTTCACCTGTTCCTGAAGTGACCCGCACCAACCCCAAAATATGATCTTCTTTGCCCCCAGGGCAATCAGCCTCTCCAGTATCATTACCGCGTACGGAGCACCTATCATGGGACCGACAAGCGAAACCCCTTTTCCGGCAGAATGGGTCTGATACAACCTGCTGATCATAAACTTGTGGAAACTTCCCTCGTCAATATCCATGTTCTGGCGCAGAAAGGAGAGGTCCTCCTCGGATGAGACCATCACTGATACAGGTCCAAGGGAAGGATCGTTTCGTCCCTTTTTTGGGTATACCACTACATCATGTTTCCAACAACGCATATTCAGAATCTGGAACCAATCATGGTTTGAAAGGAATTTATCTATTTGGCTGTCTGTAAGTTATATGTTCCACATAACGGTCATGACTTGGATAAAGCCAAGAAAGTCCAGAATATAGTCTCTCTTGAGGAACACATGTGTGCCCGTATTTCAGCAGTCTTTAAAGGGATAAACATATTTGATAGTGTCGTAAGGACTACATTTTATTTACTAAGAGAGGATTTTGGGCACCTTTGAAACCTTCAGCCAAGATTCCAAAACTCGGACTTTCGCCCTCAAACAGTCAGAACGCCGAATGTTTCGAATCCTTTTCTCACAAAATGCTCAAAATCGTTCACAAAACGGTTCTTATGAGATCATCATGTTTTGTACGTTTCGAAATCCCTTTTTACGATATGGTGTAGTATGGATTGAGGATACATCCTTAACCCAATTCGGTCAAAAAATCAATATGCCAGCCGTTCCTATTTTTCCATTCGCGTGTCTAAGTCCTTCGGCTTTGAGGTAGATGGGTTTTGTTTTCAACCCCATTGGACCGGAATCTCACTTTTTTCAAGATTTCGCAGGAGATTAGAGGATGTCACAATGTGATTAAGCGAAATCGGTTGCTTGAGGGTAAGGTTTGTGTTAAAAGTGAATAAACTTAAAGGATATTTACAGTATTGCAGCATGACCTTTAAATCTATCATAGGCCAGGAACGTCCTATACGTTTTTTGCAGCAGTCACTTAAAAAGGGAATGGTTGCTAATGCTTATCTATTCACAGGGATTGAAGGAATAGGTAAACGTACAACAGCAACGGTATTCGCTATGGCACTCAATTGTCTGTCTCCTGATGGTGCATCTCCCTGTGGTTCATGCCGTTCTTGCAGAAAGATCGGATCTGGAAACCATCCAGATGTGATCTATCTTGAGAGAAAGGGAGCGTTTATCAGGATTGACCAGGTCAGGGAGCTCTTTCGTGAAATCTCCTTTAGACCGTTCGAAGGCAAGAAACGGGTTGTTATTATCACCAATGCCCACACGATGAACCACGAAGCAGCTAATGCGTTGCTTAAGGTGCTGGAAGAACCACCGGCGAAAACAACGTTTATTCTTACTGCGTCGCAAGAGTCGGACCTGCTGCCGACCATTGTATCCCGTTGCCAACACATCACCTTTTCACCCATTCCAGCAGAAAAAATTGCCGAAGTACTTATCCAGGAGCGAGGTCTGAAAAAGGAAGAAGCGATGCCCTTAGCAGTATGTGCGGGGGGGAGTCTAAAAAAGGCGCTTTCTGCGGATGTCAAGGATTGGATGGACTGGCGGAAACAACTGATTGAAGAGTTTCACACTGCTCTTTCAGGTTCAATGCAGAACATTTTTGAGTTTTCATGTCGCATTTCGCCTGATAGGGAAAGGCTTATCGACGCATTGGAGGTCTTAGGGTCGTGGTTCAGGGATGTTTTGTTTAGAAGGTTGGGTTTTTCAAATATAATCAATAAGGACTTCAACGAAAGAATCGAGGAGGCTTCAAGGGGGAATTCGATACAGGAGTTGCTAATGGGGATATCGGCAATTGAGTCGGCCAAAAACGATATCCTAAAGAATTGCAATCGTCGCTTGAGGGTAGAGGTTATGATGATAGACCTCCTGTACAATGTCAGGGAAAAGGGGGTTTGAAGAAAGGGAATATGGGGAAGATAGTTGGTATAAGATTCAGGCCTTCAGGAAGGGTGTACACCTTTGATGCTGGTCAATTTGATCTTAAGTGCAATGATCGAGTTATTGTGGAAACAAACCATGGTCTCGGCCTGGGAACCGTAGTTTGTCCTCCGCGGTCTTCCGACGGTTATAAACTAAGGGCACCGCTGAAGAAGGTGTGTCGTCTTGCTACCGAGAAGGATATTCAACAGCATGAGGATATCAAGAAATTAGAGGAAAGGGCATATAAACAGTGCCTCAAATATATTAACAAGTTGAAACTTCCGATGAACCTTGTTGATGTGGAGTCCCTTTTTGACGGGAGCAAGATCACCTTCTACTTCACTGCTGATGGACGTATCGATTTTAGAGAACTGGTTAAACTTCTGGCTAGGGAATTCCGAGTAAGGATTGAGATGCATCAGGTTGGGGTACGCAATCGGGCCAAGATGTATGGGGGTGTTGGACGGTGTGGCCGCGAAATATGCTGTGTCACTTTTCTTGAGAGTTTTGATCCGGTTTCGGTACGCATGGCAAAGGTTCAAAATCTCTCTCTCAATCCCACTAAGATTTCAGGCCTGTGCGGCCGTTTGATGTGCTGTTTGGCCTTCGAGTATGAGGCCTATAACGAATTGCTATCCGAACTGCCCAAGTGCGGCAAGACCGTTCAAACCGAATTGGGACCAGGAAAGGTTTTACGGTATAACATTGTGCTGGGCCGGGTAATAGTGAAGCTTGAAGATGACAGGGAGACAGAAATAGATTTGGAGGAGTTCAAGAAGCTAAACTTGAGCAGATGGTAATCGTTCACGAGGGTCTTTACAGCCAAAAAAGGTTATGATTGATTAGCTATCATAGATGGAGGTAATGTATGCCTAAACCGTTTTATGTTACAACGCCTATATATTATGTGAACGCAAGACCACATCTAGGACATGCATATACTACTATTGTAGCCGATGTTGTAAATCGATTTCATCGTATGTGCGGGGCAGAGACATTTTTTCAAACCGGTACCGATGAGCATGGTGACAAGGTGGTACGTGCTGCCAGAGAAGAGAATTTGAGTCCACGTCTTTTCGCTGACCAGGTAAGCGAAGCGTTTAGAACCCTGTGGCCGAAACTGGATGTAGAATACGACTATTTCATCCGGACCACGGACTTTGGCCACAAGAAATTCGTCAAGAGGATACTGCAGAAGATATATGATGCTGGTGATATATATTTCAGCGAGTACGAAGGGACGTATTGTTTTGGGTGTGAACGTTTTTATACTCAAAGGGAACTGATTGATGGTAAGTGCCCGGATCACAGAACCGTTCCTGAGATAATAAAAGAATCAAACTATTTCTTTCGCATGAGTCGGTATCAGGACTGGCTTGTGGACTACATTGATAAGCACCCGGATCTGATCCGTCCGGAGCGTTATAGAAACGAAGTTCTGGCATTCTTGCGTGAACCCCTTGAGGATCTTTGCATATCCCGACCCAAGACACGGCTGCAATGGGGTATTACGCTCCCTTTTGATGAGAGGTATGTAACTTATGTATGGTTTGACGCCCTCCTGAATTACGTTTCACCTTTGGGGTATCCAGACGGGGAGAAATTCAAGAAGTTCTGGCCTGGCGTCCAGCATATTATAGCCAAGGATATATTGAAACCGCATGGTATATACTGGCCCATAATCTTGAAAGCGGCAGGTATTCCTGTGTATCAGCATCTAAATGTCCATGGATACTGGAACGTAGATGAAGGCAAGATGTCGAAGAGTATCGGCAACGTAGTAGAGCCGCTCGAGATGATCGACATATACGGTGTGGATGCTTTTCGGTTTTTCCTGTTAAGAGATATGGTCTTTGGCCTGGACTCCAATTTTAGTGAAAAGGCCCTTGTTCAGCGTATAAACTCTGATCTTGCCAATGACCTCGGGAATCTTTTCAGTAGAAGCGTAACCATGGTGCACAGGTACTTCAACGGCACGATCCCTGAGCCCGATCCTGAGTCGGAAGATAAGCTGGATGAAGGCCTAAAAAAAGAAGCTCAAAGGCTGTATAAGGAATATATAGAGGGTATGGAGGGTTTTATTTTTCATAAAGTACTGATAACCCTCTGGGAGTTTATAAACTCAATAAATAAATATATCGACATGAATGCCCCATGGGTGCTGGTCAAGAATAAGCCGGGGAAGAAGAAACTGAAATCTGTACTTTACAACATCATGGAAGGGCTTCGGCTTATCGCTGGATTCATTTATCCGTTTATGCCTCGTGCGTCCCGGCTGATGGGACAGCATCTGGGAATGGGATCAGGTGAAGAGTTCCAGCCCATGGAGGATCTCAGGGTCTGGGGAAAGCTCAAACCCGGGACATCCCTACCTAAGTCAATAACCCTTTTCCCGAGGATCAAGCCAGAAGCTATCCAAGATCGTTTTGGCAAACCAGAGATAAAATCTAAGTTTCCTCCGCTCAAGCCACCGATCGGCATCGAGACATTTAATCAGATAGACCTTCGGGTAGCCAAAGTTCTGGGCGCAGAGAAAATTCCTAGATCGCAGAAGCTCCTTAAACTGAGACTTGACATGGGAGAAAAAAAGACCGTTGTGGCAGGGATTGCGGAGGGCTATTCGCCCGAGGATTTGATAGGAAAGCAGGTGATTGTGGTTGCCAATCTGAAGCCCACAAAGTTGATGGGTGTATTATCAGAAGGGATGGTCCTGGCTGTAGTGGATGAAGGAAGATACAGACTTGCTACCCTTGACGGCCCATGCGAACCAGGGATGCCAATTACTTGAATTGAATGCGATGAGTAGGCGTTACCTAACATGTATAGCTGTTCAATAGGAGTCTCCTGAGACTCCAGGTCTTTGGGGTAAGCTGAGAAGCTGATATATCAGTTTTGTTGCAACTGCTTGCGGGGCGAACCAAAGGAAAAACTAAAGGTTTTCGCCAAGTCGTTTCAAGGAAAGCGTCACTCGGTGAACGGCTGCACCTTTTTGTTCCCGTCCAAAAAAGGATATATCCATGGGGGCCATTCCATATGGGTTACAAAGAGCGCTACGACAGATACACTTCTCTCAAGGACCTAAATCGTTACGAATTGAACAGCTAGGGATCAGAGGCTAAGAGATTCCAATACGTTTTTGAGTGTGGCTCCGATCTTTTTACCCGGTTAGGAAAGTCGCGTGCGGAAGCACGGGGTCAAAATCGATATATACCTTTTTTTCACAGGGGTTTAAGGCCCTGCGTGAAATTCTAACGGGTGTCACTTACTTGACTGATTGCAAGGCATTATGAGGGTCAAGCTTTTTATAATATTGGCTTTGATAGCATACATCGTGGGTGTTGCGGTCTGTTTGGAACTGTACCTGTACGCCAATCAGCCCCTATCCGTTTATGAAGAGTGTAGGGCTGTATGTATAAGGCCAGGGAATTCATTCAGCGATGTGGCACAGATGTTTCAGCAAGAAGGCCTTATAAGTGATTCCGAGAAATTCATCTGGCTCGCCCGTTTGTGTGGTGAGGATACGAGGGTAATGGCCGGGGAGTATTGTCTTTCACCCGGTATGTCTCCAAAAGAGATTCTAAGCACTCTAGTAAGTGGGAAGGTAGTCCTCCATAAGGTTGTCATTCCAGAGGGTTACAACCTTCAGGAGATCTCGGACATACTTGATGCAAAGGGAATAGTTCATCGAGAGGTCTTTCTTAAGGCGGCTACGAACAGTAGCCTTGTTAAGTCCATGGGGCTCGAGGGTCCCACTTTTGAGGGATACCTCTTTCCTGATACGTATTACTTCCCGAAGGGCACGGGAGCAGAGAGAGTTATAAAGACTATGGTTACTCGGTTCTGGGCCGCCTTTGCTCCCGAGTGGATACAACGGGCCCAGACTTTGGGCTTGAGTATCCATCAGGTGGTAACGCTTGCTTCCATGGTTGAGAAAGAGACTGCCGTGCCGGAAGAACGACCCCTCATTGCTGCAGTTTTTCACAACCGATTAAAGCGGGGCATGCGTTTGGAATGCGATCCTACTGTAATCTATGGGATTAAAGGATTTGATGGAAATATTAGACGGGTAGACTTAAAGAAGATCACGCCATACAATACGTACATGATTTCAGGACTTCCACCCGGCCCGATAGCCAGCCCTGGCCGAGCTTCTCTCGAGGCGGTTCTATATCCTGCTCACCGTCCGTATCTATATTTCGTTTCCCGAAATGATGGTACGCATAAGTTTTCTACTACCCTTTCGGAACACAACCGTGCGGTAAAACGCTTTCAGCAACAGTAAAGTGAAACCGGAACACTACTCCTCGCTCTTAGCGATTCCGTAAGACATAATCTCAATTTCATGCACGTAAGTCGGATATTATTATTTGGGTACAGAAGGGCATGACCGCAAGACATTTGCGTAACTAGTTGGAACGACTATTATGAGGTTTTTGGAGCACCCTACGGGTGAAGTGAATCCCGTTAGAATTCCATAGGTTATTAGACGCCGTGTTCACCCCGTTAAGCAGGGTTCCCGTGGAGAGATTTAACGGGGTGGAAAAATGGATACTGTTTTGCAAGCATTCCCGTGTTTGCGAACAAGGCTTTCTGGCGAGGTGAAGGCTCGACGGGATTGGGCAGATCGTGGAGTGTTTGAGTCGATGAGAGCCGGATTTCACGATATAGGAGGGGAGCCCGCGGATGGATCAAAAAGGTCATAGGAACGACTGGAAAGGGGCAGGAGACAGGTTACAAAAAGGACTAAATACCTCCCCAAGATTTTGGTCTAGCTGGGATTTGGGGGGCACATATTTGCTTGACTTTTAAAAAATATTGTGATTTCCTAAGTGATTTAGTAACGATGGTACGAAGTTTTAGGCAAGAGCCTCTAGAAAAAGAGAACAAATGCATTTAAGTGGAAGGAGGAAGAGTATATGGCTGCAAAGATTATTAGCGGAACTCAGGTCGCTAAAGAGATTCGCGAAGAACTAAAAAAAGAGGTGGAGGAGTTAAAGGGCAAACATAACCTTGTTCCAGGTCTGGTAACCATCTTGGTAGGCGAGAATCCTGCCTCTGTCAGTTATGTAACGGCCAAGCAAAAGACCGCCCACGAGCTAGGGTTCTATTCTGTCCAAGACAATCAACCTGAGGATATTTCTGAGGAGACCTTGTTGGCCCTTATTGATAAATACAATAAGGATGATTCAATCCACGGGATACTGGTTCAGTTGCCGCTTCCAAAGCATATCGACGAAACCAAGGTTATTTATGCCATAGACCCGGATAAAGACGTGGACGGATTTCACCCTGTTAATGTCGGTAGGCTTATGATTGGAGCCAAATGTTTTCTCCCCTGCACCCCTCATGGTATTCAACAACTTCTTATCCGCTCTGGTATCGAGACCGAAGGGGCAGAGGTGGTTATTGTAGGAAGGAGCAACATCGTTGGGAAACCAATTGCCAATATGCTGATGCAGAAAAAACCAGGGGCGAATGCAACGGTGACTGTCTGCCATACGAGGACAAAGGATATGGCTTTTCACACAAAGAGGGCTGACATTTTGATCGTGGCTGCTGGTGCACCCAAGGCCGTAACCGCAGATATGGTAAAAGAGGGTGTTGTAGTAATCGACGTGGGAGTAAACCGGATCGGGAAGAGCGCCTCGGGCAAGGCGATATTGTGTGGCGATGTCGATTTTGATGCGGTCAAGGAGAAAGCGTCGGCTATAACACCAGTACCAGGTGGGGTCGGACCAATGACCATCACCATGTTGATGTTAAATACGGTACAGGCAGCCAAGAATACGCTGGAAGGTTAGATTTCCGTAATACACTTTGATGAGCGTACAGGGCAGGAGGGTTTCCTGCCCTGTGTCTTTCTTAGCCAGTGACCTTGTTATGACTTTTAAGTGTAAGGGCGCCTACTGGACATATCTCAACACAGGCGCCGCACCCCTTACACGAATTTTCTAGTATTGCTGCACTTTCAAAGAAGGTTACTGAGGTATTCAACCCGCGGTGGGCGAGGCTAAGCATCGGTGTCTTATTTATGTTCCCGCAGACGAAGATACATCTCTCACAAAGTACGCATTTGTCAGGATCGTAATCCAAGTAAGGATGTGTATGGTCTACTTCTCGATCTACGTCGATCCGGTTAAGGTGTGCAACCCTTAGCTTTACGCCCAAGAATCTGGCAATCTTCTGGAGACCGCATCTTTTATTTGCAATACACGTTTTACAAAACGATATCCGTCTGACCGATAGGAGCAACTCAAAGGCGCTTTTTTGCAGCCTCCTTACCTCGGGAGTATCGGTCATAACTACCATTCCTTCACGCACCACTTCAGTGCATGAGGTTACAGGTTGGGGATAGCCCTCGATAGCCACAAAACAGAGGCGGCAAGAGGCCGGTGGATGTTCCATCTCTTTAAGATAACAAAGATTTGGTACATAAATCTCGTTATCCAAACAGACGCGCAGGAGATTAGCCCCTTCTGATGCCTTTATCTCCTTTCCATCGACGATCAAATTGACGATATTTGCGTTCTTATCCATCTTCCTTTAGCCTTCCATCTGAGGAACGATTTCTGGTGGAATCCTGTCCGGTGGAGAGACCTTTCTTACAGCATCGTACTCTGGCGGACAGGCCGAGACACACTCTCCGCACTTGACACATTTGCTCTGGTCTATACTCTTTTTTCGATCTTTAGTGGTAAAGATAGCGTCAACCGGGCAGCTGCCCATGCACGCGTCACAGCCTCGGGCGCACTTATCTAAATCTATATAATACGCAATTAGACTACGGCACATCACCGCCGGGCACCGCTTCTCAAATACATGGGCCTCATATTCCTCCCTGAAAAAGCGTAGCGTTGTGAGGACGGGGTTCGGGGCAGTCTTACCCAATCCACAAAGAGAGCCGGCTTTGACATCCTCGCTTAAGATTTGTAGCAATTCCAAGTCACGTTCCGTGCCCTCCCCTTTAGTAATGGCCTCCAGTATATCGAGGAGGTGCTTTGTCCCTATACGACAGAAGGTGCACTTACCACACGATTCCTTTTGAGTGAAGTCCAAGAAATAACGGGCCACTTCCACCATACAACTCTCATCATTCATTACCACCATTCCGCCAGAACCCATCATCGCCCCTGCTTCGCTAAGGGAATCAAAATCGATAGGCCAGTCGAGGAATTGTTCTGACAAACACCCTCCTGAAGGACCTCCGATCTGTACCGCCTTAAACTTCTTACGACCGGGAATTCCGCCGCATACGTCGTATATGAGCTCTCTTAGGGTAGTACCCATGGGAATCTCAACAAGGCCTGGATGGACAACGTCACCCACTACAGAAAATATGGCTGTTCCGCTACTCTTTTCAGTCCCAATTTTGGCATACCAGTTTGCCCCTTTTCTTATGATTGGAGGGATAGAGGCAAGGGTCTTTACGTTATTGATTACGGTGGGAAATTCCCACACCCCTTTCAAAGCCGGAAAGGGTGGACGTACCTGAGGCATGCCTCTCTCCCCCTGAATGGATTTAATTAAGGCTGTCTCCTCTCCGCAGACAAACGCGCCAGATCCTTGAAAGAGAGAAATCTCCAGGCTAAATCCACTACCCAAAATATTAGGTCCCAATAGGTGCTTTTCCCTAGCGGCCTTGATGGCGTTGTTTATCTTTTCTACGGCCAACGGATATTCTGCCCGAATGTAGAATATACCCTGCTCGGCACCTACTGCAAGAGCGCAGATTGCAAGCCCCTCGAGTACCTGATGTGGGTTACTTTCGAGAATCGTGCGATCCATGTATGCGCCTGGATCCCCTTCATCTGCATTACAGATAACAATCTTCCTATCGCTGTTGGCCTCGCGTGCGATCGTCCATTTCTTCCACGTTGGGAATCCAGCTCCGCCTCGTCCCCGGAGGCCGGAAGTCTTAATCTGAGCAATGATTTCCTCTGGTTGCATCTTTAGGGCCTTTACCAAAGCAGCATAACCGCCACGGGCGATATATTGACATATATCGTCCGGGTCGATCAGCCCACAGTGTTCCATGACCACCCTTTTTTCCATGCCGAACCGGGGAAAGTCTGTCACACAAGGGAGCATATCGTTGGGCTGCATGGCACCTAGTACGTACTCCAGACAGGGGTCTCCGCCCTCCAGAAAGTTTTGAACAAGTATCCTTGCCTTCCCAGGAGTGACTTGGTGATAGCAGATTGTGGGAAATCCGGATTGTTCAATCAAAACCAGGGGTTCGGCATAGCAATGCCCCATACAACCAACTGGGATAATTCGAGCCTGGATATCTCTCTTAAAGAGGCTCTCTTCAAACGCCTCTTTGGTCTCTATTGCACCTGCTGCCCGACCGCAAGTGGCCATACCGATATAGATATTTGGCTGGCCGGTCTCTCTTAACCTCTTTAATCGAAGCTTTGCCTCCTCCCTAAGCGACGCATACTCCTTTTCTATCGAGCTGCGGTTATCATTCGGTGTCATCTTTATCGGCTTCTCTTTTCTTCTTTTCTTTTTCTATTTCAAGGGACAAGATTATACCCTCTACCTTGCTCGGCGTCATGTGTCCCTCTACCTTATCGTTAACTATTGCCACAGGAGCAAGGGCACAGCAACCCACGCACGCCACGCGGTCAAGACTGAACTCACGGTCCCTTGTAGTTTCACCCGCCTTAATTCCCAATTTTCGCTCGAAATTTTCCAGGATAATCTCACCACCCTTGACATGGCAGGCCGTTCCAAGACAGACCTTAATAGGGTGCTTCCCCGGAGGATTGAAACGAAACTGGTTGTAGAAGGTGGCAACCCCATATACGTGGCTGGGGGATAGGTCCAGATGTTGCGCCAATAAGACCATGCCCATTGGGGGTATGTATCCATGTCGCTTCTGTATCATCTGGAGCAACGGAATAAGGTTGCTCCTCTTCCTTTCAAAGAGTTTCAGAGATGATGATATATCGCTCAAGATTCGTTCTTCCTCTTTGTCTCCTTGTTCCAATGCTCGACATACCTCCATAGTTTTTAAAAATACTCCTACCCTTATGGCTAAAGTACTACAAGAGGTTTAGGTTTTTTTGTTCAACCCAACGATTCCTGCTGCCCATGAGTCTGCTTTGTTCTTCGGTAACACTTCAGGCTATTTTATTCAAAAAAAAAAGGGTGAAGAAATGGATAGTTCTTCACCCCTACACGACGATCGGTAATATGTTAGAGATCCAGCCATGAATCAGAGTATAGCGTATGACCAAGAATAACCTTCGTTGTCTTGTAGAATTCGAGCTTCTCCTTGTCCAATGAGTCAACGTCGATTTCCTCACCGTCCATGACCTTGTATACTACCTCGACAAGGTCCGGCCTTTTACCCCAGGCAATCTGGTGAAGCCTCTCATCAAAGGAGTCGACAATACACGAGTACATCCCCTTCTTTTGCAGCATAATCATATAGGTCTGATTCAGGATGGGCCTCAAGTGTTTTGGTGGGCCGTTAGAGACGTTAGAAAGCCCACACGTGGACTTACATCCTGGTGCGATCTCCTGAAGCATCTCCATAAAGTTGAGCAAGCTGACCGCCTGAGGTTGCTGAATATTAACCGGTGTCACGATACCATCAACCCAAATGTCCTCGTTTGGGATTCCAGCCTCGTTGGCTGCATAGATCAATTCTACGGCAAGCGCAGCCCGTTCGTTTTCATCGCGGGGAAGACCTTCAGGCCCCCAGAGAAGGGCTATCATATGTGCCTTATACTTCACAGCCAGAGGAATCATCTTTTCATACCTTTCAGGTCGGCACATGATGGAGTTGATTATAGCCTTTCCCTTATGGGCAGCCAGACCTGCCTCCATAGCCTCGATATTTGAGGTGTCAAGACAAAGTGGTATGTCAACCACTTCTTGGACAGTCCTTACCACCCATTCCATCAGCTCCGCCCCTTTCTTCCGAGCAGGACCGAGGTTGATGTCAATGTAATCGTCACCTGCTTTTTGTTGGGCAATGGCCATCTCCTGTATGGGCCGAGGGTCTCTCTCCTTAAAGGCCTTCCCAATCACCGGTGACATTACGTTTAGGTTCTCTCCGATAAGTATCATTACAAGTCCTCCTTATTCGGGTTTCCATTCTTTCAGATATTTAGGGATATAGGCTGCTTCACGAGGGCCGATCAATACCTTCCAGTCGGGCAGCTCTTCCTCTAGGTCTCCGCTGATAGATGCAGCGTATCCAGGAATAATAATATTCTTGTGTTCCACTTTATCTGAAATACCACACTTTTTGACGAATGCCCCAACAGCGTCTCCCACAAACTTACCGGCTGCCCACGCTGTCATTACTGAAAGTCCCTCTGTATCCATAATCAAGAGCCAGCTCGGCACCCTGCTCCCCTCTATCTCACCACTAACAATAAAGTAGGTCAAGGAAAAGTTGGTGGTGACCAATACGGGTGAGGTTTCATCAGGTGTGCCTACCTCGTAGATTCCCGCCGTGACAGTCATTGGTCGTTGGGGATCTGTGAATATATTGAGCCGTTCCAGTAATAACGGAAAAAGACTCTCGCCCCTGAAATCTGACATCACGATGATTCCGGCATACTTTGCGATAAGGAGGGACGCAATGACTGTCTCCATGTCGAGGTTTCCTGCCATATCGCATGGAAACGTGATGGTAGGAAAACCAAGCGAGCGGTTACCTTCCTTAAGAGCAGCTCGACGAATAGAAACCTGATCTTGAAAGCACTGCCTTAACTCGCGGGACCCTGGATCCAGAACGAGGTCTTTGAGCCCCATCCCGGTCAGCTTATCAGTGAGGGCTATAACATCATCTAGGTTTTCACCCTTTACAGCAAGGGGGAGTCCATTCTCCTTTGCGAGATTCCCCATATCGTCAACGTTTTCCTTAGTGGCAGCATATAAAAGCGGCTTTTTAAATCCAGCAACCTCTATTCCCGCCTTCATGGTAGCAGGATTGTCAGTTATCAGTATTAGACCGAACTCGCTTTCGCTAGCGATCTTTTTAGCAGCATTCGCAAACGTCTCACTATTTCCGTTTACATCCTTCAGGGCGACAAGCTCTGGCCTGAGGTTGAGACCCACCCTCTCAAACTGAAAGGCATTCCACTCCCTGAGTTTCCTGTCAAGGGCCTCGGGATCGATATCGGAGTGAACCATCGCTGCTATACCTGTCGGGTTATAGAAGGTCTTCTCGTGCCTGAACATTACTGTTTCACCACCAACTTTTAGAGCCCTTTCCCCTGCACCGATTGCGACCGGTCTGATTGGAGGAGCTGATGCCTCAGCCAGCTTTTCTCTGGCCTCGTCAGATACGTAGGGGCAGGAGTCCAGCTCTGCCTTGCCCGATGCTAGATTCATGGCAAAGGCGAGGCAGGTGGGTACTCCACATTCACCGCAGTTGGTCTTTGGTAACAACTTAAAGATTTGAATTCCAGTCAATCCCATATAGCATACACTCCCTTTTGTTAGTTTTTTGATTAATAAGGTTGAAGTCCTCGTTTGAACCGCTTATTTATTTACCCTACAATTGGATCCATCTTCAGAGCAGGATGGTCCTTCTCCTGAAGGAACGGAAGTATCTCCTCCTCGCTGGTTCCAACGGTTTCATCAGCTATTCTGTCAACAAGATCAGGTACTCCAAGCTCCTCACCGCGCTTGATGAGGCGGTCTCTTATCTCCTCTTTGAGGGACTTGGGCATCCAGACCATACGAAGCAGTCCCCCATCACCGGCTATGAACTTGCGCTGAGTAATATTATACTTAGAATGCCCAACAAAGCCGGGAGTTGATCGTCCGCCCCCCATCACACCAGCAAGGGTGGTGAACTTCATACCGCATGGGGTTTCTCCGGTATATTCCCTGTTTACCGTCATTACACCATTACAGGCGGGGAGCACTGCACAGATGCACTCACAGCAGCCGCACGTGGTCATGGGATCATGTACAACGCTGTAGAAGTCGTAGTGGTCAATGTTCTGCCGTGAAGCTTTATAGACGAATTCATTTACACCCTTCCATTGCCCTAGCTTCGGGTCAAGGCACTCTCCCTTTTCTACTGGTTGATTAGGACCGGTTGGGTTGATTTCGTACGATGCCTTGCAATCCATCCAGTTATATGCCCCACACAGTCCAGTCCTTTCCGGACTTATCATGCATACATGGTTTGGAGCAAAGGATTGGCAGAGCGTACATGAATAGAATATTTCCACACTCTCATCAGTCATCTTCTCCACACGATCATCCCTCATTTTATACTCTGCCCTGGCCTTCTCTGTTAACTCGGCCACGTCTTCCGGCTTGGTGTAAAGCGTTACTTCCACTTTATCGAGGATATTGCTAAAATCCTGATGGAGCTTTGCGTGAAGGATTACACCGATATGCTTTAGGGTAAATCCCTTCTCTACAGCCTGGTTACTCACCCTTATCCAGGAGATGTCCCTCTGTCCGATGTGCATAACGCCTTGAGCATAGTTGATCAGGTGATGAATCTGTCTTTCCAAGATGGGCTCAAAATCGGGCTGCATCTGACGGCCAGCTATCCGAACGTATATGCCCAAGGGCAATTTGTCACCTTTCTTTACATCCGTTACGTCAGGTCCAATTACCGTTACCTTACCATCTTCTATCTCATCCATCTCTGCCATCTTGCACAGCTCAGTGCACTGGGTCTTCCCGCCACCCATTTCAAGATAGAGGTCATCCTTTCTGACCCGCTCACCCTCGAACGCAGGACCGTACGCCAAAGGTATATCCACCTTACTAATGGTGACCTTCAGGCCACGGATCTCTATGGATTTCGACGTTATCTCGTCGTGGCTAACGTTGGCCACTACGTGCTCATAGGTGCAGACACCGGTTGGCAGGACCTCTGGAATATCAGTATCCGCAATGGTTGGAAAGCCCCAGTTGATGGCCCCTGCGGCATTGGCTGCCCATTCGGCATTTACATCACCGAGGGCGTTTATGAAGGCAAATATACGGTTCTTCTGGTACGCCAGCATCTTTTTATAGTCCCCTGGCTGAATGCCACCAAAGGACATACCAGCTCTATTAGCAAATCCGAGGGCAAATACCGCGGCCGAGATATCTGGCCCAAAGGGAACCAGTCGTGTATTCCATCCAATCTGGACGCCTTCCTCAATCAACTGTTCAGCAAACGTGGTTCCGTTCTGATTGGCGGCCATGAAGACATATATACACTTCAACTGATATTCTTCTGCAATCTTTTTGGCTGTGGCAGAGTCAGGAGCGGCCCCTACGATCGCTGCAAACCCGGGGGCTGTTCCGTCCACGAATTCCACACCACGTTTTCTCATGATGGCATCATCTGCCGCACCCAGCCAGATCTTGCCGTTCTCGATATCCGGTTCCTCCTGACAGGGCTGATAAAAATCCGGCTCCTCCACATACCTTATCGCCTCAACAATCTCTTCTGCAAAAAGAGCAGCCATCCCGGCATCAAGAAGTGGTCCAAGGTATGGAAGATGGCAGTCTTTCTTGATATGGGGCGGCAGGAGCTTACGGGCAAACTCCAGAGGCTTTCTTGCCGAGTCCAGGTCCGTAACCTTGATCCCCGTTAGAGAATATATAATAGGCAGATAGTAAGCAGTGTTCGGAAACTCAAGTTTCTGGCTTCCGCCGTATGTCTCCAGGGCCTTCTTGTACTTCCCTTCTGCCTTGGAGACTATGTTGTAAGCACCTTGTATTGCTGCAAATGCTACTAATTTTGACATATTCTATTTCCTCCCTTCTTAAGAGGCTTTATTTTTTTATAATGTGATATGATAATCAACCAAGTTAAGCCGCTTCCAATTCTCGTCTGTCAGCCATACTCATAAGGACTCTCTCTCGAGCTCTATCAATGCCTAATGCCTTTCTCTTCTTGTCAATATGAGCGATCATCTTGTGGGCGTGCTTGATAGGATCTGGCTCCATATCCCACATGCCACCATATATCTGCTCCAATTCCTTGTATAGATGGTGTTCAAACTTAGGTGCACCGCTGACTGGTAGGGTAACACCAAAGACTGTATAAACACCTGATGCAACAAAGTAGTGTCCAATGCTAATAGCCTTTTCACTCATCCACTCGGGAGCAGAACCGGCTACAGGCAGCTCACTTATATCATTTCCCAGCCCTCCAGTCTTGACCACCTTTGTTGCCGCCATAAGTATCCTGCTGTTGTCAACACATGAGCCCATATGAAGTACAGGCGGAATACCTACTGCCTCACATACTTCAGCAAGGCCAGGTCCGCAAAAAACCTTTGCAGATTCCGGTGTCAACAGACCGGCCTTAGCACAAGCAATGGCATTGCATCCTGTAGTAAGGACTATGACATCGTGTTTAATCAATTCCTTCACAATAGTAATATGCCCACTGTCCAGAGAGGTCCTGGCATTGTTACACCCAACAACGCCAGCGATACCCCGTATTCGACCATTGATAATGTTGTCATTTAAAGGAGTATAAGATGCCCGAAAGGTCCCACCCAGATGATAGTTTATAGCCTCATAGCTAAAGCCAGCGATCAAATCGGAATCATTATCAGGGATTATAACCTCTTTTTCCCTGTTAGGGAAATTCTCGATCGCTGTTCTTACAATCTTTTTGGCATCTTCAAAGGCCGTATGTTCGTCGAACTCAATATGCAATACATCTCCGGAGGCTATCCTGGCCCTCGGATTGGTTGTTATGATCTTGGTATGGAAGCACTGGGCGACATTCGCTACGCTTTCCATGATGCACTGAACGTCAACCACCATGGCATCAACAGCACCAGTCACAATGGCAAGCTCCTGCTGCAGATAGTTTCCAGCCAAAGGGACTCCGTGTCTCATGAGAATCTCATTCGCCGTACAGCATATCCCAGCCAGTTGTATTCCCTTCGCACCCTTTTCTTTAGCCAACTCTAGCATCTCAGGCAGTTCAGCCGCCTGCACAATCATCTCGCTCAGAAGCGGCTCATGTCCATGGATAATGATATTTACATGATCCTGCTTTAAAACCCCAAGGTTTGCAGAGCTCTTAAGGGGATACGGACAGCCAAAAAGAACATCCTGCAGATCGGTAGCGATCATCGATCCACCCCAGCCGTCTGCAATGGCCGCCCGTGTGCACTGCATGACAAGGTTTTCATAGTCTTGATCCACACCCATATGGGTACGGTGCATGATCTCCACGATTTCGCGGTCAATACCCCTTGGTATTACTCCTAGTTTTTTCCACAGTTCATATCGGGGGGCAGGAGCCCTCTTAACCGTGCAGACTTCCCCTGTCTGCTGTCCCCATTGGGCGAGTGCCCTTTCTCCTACTTCGACAGCAATCTCGTCGATATCCCGGTCGAGAATCTCACCATTCTCACCTTCCACGGTAATGTCTACGCCAAAATCGGGCGCAATCTCAAGGAGCTTGTTTGTGTCCTTTATCTTGTAATCTTGCGTCTCTTTTCTGGCGGCTGCCAGGAACGTCTCTGCTACGCCACGCCCGTGGTCGGAGTGGGCCGCAGCACCAGCTGCTACCATCCTGGCAAAATTTCGCGCAGCAATGGTCTCTGGTGTGGCGCCACAAAGACCCTTTCGTGTGTCCTCGCCTTGTATGCCGCTCTTAGGTAAGGGGAGCCTGCAAGGCCCCTGGGCACAATTTTTGCAGCAGGTTCCCTGGATACCAATATTACACGGTTTCATGGTTTCGGCACGATCGAAGATGGTCTCCACATCCAACTCCCTTGATCGCTCAATCATCTTCATGCTTGCAGGATCAATAGTCAGATCTCCTGGGCTGACCACCTTTTTCTTCTTTTCCTTTGCGATAGCTTTTACCTTTTCCTTGGCTTCTTCTGTTGCCATATGAGGTTCCTCCTCTTTTCTTTTTGGGTTTTTCTTGTCTATCCTTTATGCATATTATCTACGTCTGTGTATACGATCAAGATTCTCCATGAGTTTGTCAACTAAAGATTTCTGCTCTTTTGCTGGAGTCTTGGTCACCCTTTCTCTTTCAAGCTTTGCTCTTTCAGCCTCAAGCTTTTCCCTCTCAAGAGCCCTCTTATATCTTAGCTCAAGCAATTCTTTTTTCTCTCTGGCCTTTTCCTCTGCTTTTTTCCTAGCTTCTTCTTCTGCTTTTTTCTTTGCCTCTTCCTCGGCCTTCTTTTTTGCCTCTTCCTCCGCCTTTGCTCTAGCTTCCGCTTCTGCTTTTTTCCTAGCTTCTTCTTCTGCTTTTTTCTTTGCCTCTTCCTCGGCCTTCACCTTTGCTTCTTCTTCTGGCTTGAGAGCGATAGGCGGCTCCTCTTTTTTCGCCTCTGCTATTACCTTTGGCTTTTCCTTCTTCGGTTTAGCGGGTTCCTTTTTAGCTGGTTCTTCCTCTGGGACGCCAATCTTGGGCTCTGGTGCGATAGCAGCCAGATCCACTTCTTTAATCTCCAGATTCTTGGTGATCGACGGTACGTCGAGCGCCATACCTCCATTAATCATAAGCTCAACAAATGATCTGGTGAGCCGTACACTCTCAGGATGTCTTAGTACAACTACGTCTGAACCGGCAAGAAGGTAGCAAACAGCTGCAACACTCTCCATTAAGATGGCCCGCTTTTCAGGGTCTCCTAGGGTGGGAGCCTCTTCTATGGATAGTCCTGCTTCCTTACACTTCCATATTTCGTTGCCTAAATTATTAATTATGGGTACCTGTAGTTTGTCGTCCTCCTGAGTCAAGGCGGCCATCCTGATCCGTTCCATTACGGAGTATGAATATTCCAGGCCGTAACCCAGGCCACCAGTAGTTGGATCGATGAGGATTCTGTCGATCTGAACGCCTAAATTTCCCAGGAGAATATTTAACTGTTTGGCTAAGTTAACATCAATAGGGGTAGAAGCCACGATAACATGCCCGTAACCAAGAGCACTCGCGCCTACTCCTTTGTGGTTACCCTCTTCGACCGGTGCAAGGGCAAGGTTTTTACCCTCGCATTCTTCTGAGATCTTTTTTAAGACTTCTTCATCCTTTGCACTGTTTGCCGTGCCCCACACTACAAGCGGTACGTCAATGGAATCAAGGACTTTTTTGACGACCTCTATGGCCTCATCTGCACCCCTATTCATTCCGTTCGGGTCCGTGCTTTTCAACTGAAGGACAACTATATCTGCTCCATATTCATCTACGCACTTCTTAGCCCAAGATGCTGGATCAGTAATCACGTCTTTAAAGGGGGCTTTTGCCGCTTCCGGCCAGTTATCAGGTTCCATGTCCCAGACCTCCATCGCAATCTTTGGAGGATTGGGCATCTCACCCTCAAACAGATGAAAAGGGTATGCCGTTTCTCCCCCAATTGTTACGCTCTTTTCGCCGACACCAAGGGTTACTGTTCTAACATCCCCTGTGTAAGGTATTTTTGTTATCTCGTAAGCCAATGTTTTTACCTCCTTTTTCTATATACTTTATTTCGAATTCAGTTCTCAGTTTAGGAGACCGAATAAAGATTTAATAGGACCGACTCTATCGCTGCATTCCTAGTTGTATTAAATTACTGCAAAAAAGATATGAATCTATGCACATTGCTATGAATTTGTCAAGTAAAAAACTATGAGCAGAAATCTGAAATAGACTACGATCGTATTCTAGCATCATACTGAGGGTAAGCGAAGTATCTCAAGAGATTCTTCACCCTGGCTCGCTCGGTTCAGGGTGACTATATATGATTTACGAAAGTTCATATACATCGCCTTTGGGGCGTGGAACCTTGTTTTGGACGCCGAAGGGGGGCGTAGCAGCCGCCTTGCATCCTCGGCAAACTTGCGAATTCCTCAATTTAGGGTACTATCTCTTCGTAGATAGAAAAAGCAGCCTTTAGTGCTGGTGAATCTTCAGGCAAATACATAGTAGGCTCTCCTCTCATATCAAACTCGCTGATTTTTGTATCTTTGGGTACAATAGCGGTCAACTTTGTCCAGGCCTTCTCACCTATTTGATCAACAAGGGAGGTTTCCACACTATTCTCAACCTGGTTTACTATCAAGACCTCATCATCTACCCGGAGAGTTAGTTCCCTGGTAAGCTCGTGAATCCTCTTTGCGGCTTGAATCCCCCTACGAGTAGGATCTGAAACAATAACCAATAAATCGATTTCCTTAGTGGTTAAGCGGCTTATATGTTCCATTCCCGCTTCATTATCAATCACTATGTATGGATAATTTTTAGATAGACGCTGTATATACTGAGATAGTAGGTTGTTTGCCGCACAATAGCAACCTGGCCCTTCTGGACGTCCCATGACAATGAGATCGAAACCTTCGGACTCCACTAGGGCCTCTTCCACCTTCATTTCCATAAATATATCCTTTGTCATACCTGAGGCGATACCCCTTTTCATCTCCTCTCTGGCCTCTCCCAGCGTAGTTTCCACCTCGAGGCCAAGGACCTCGTTTAGGTTTGAATTGGAATCTGCATCTACGGCCAGGATTGGTTTCTTGCGTGCTTTGAGTAAGTATCGAATCATAAGTCCTGCAAGGGTGGTTTTTCCGGTTCCCCCCTTGCCTGCAAAAGCAATAGTATATCCCAAACCTTGCTTCCTCCTTTCTTTTTGCGAAGCTTTCCAGTTTATCGTCAGGCATTACACCGTTAGAAAAGCCCGTGCCGAAGCCTGGGTCGGAATCGATATAGACCTCTTTTTTTGCATGGGGCTTAAGCTCCGTGTGAAATTCTAACGGGGTTTACTACTCTTTTCTAAGAAGCGAGAAGAAAAAAACACCTACTACTTTCAATATGATCTTTATTCAAATAGGTCAAGGTAAATATATTTAACTTTTCTGTTGACATGAATGACAATATCATGAACCATAACAAAAGGTATAAAAATGCAACTATCTAAAGGTTGTTGGTTCGCCTTTGATGCCCATCAATGTGACCTCCTCTTAACCCTCCTGCTCGATAGCCTTGATAGCGTGCACACACAAAAGAGGATAACTGCATGTAGAGGGTCATAAAAGTAGGAAGACCCCCTTTTTCCTATCAGAAGATTTCACTCCACTTTTACGAAAGGCGTCTCCAGCGAAGCGCGAATCAGGAAGCAGAAAGAAAAGAGCTCTACTCACCGTTATCTAGTATTATCAAACGATGATCTGTGGTTTCATGTACCAAAGATGGCCAGGGAGATGGTCATCCCTGGTGGAGACTAAGCTGCATTCTCTGGTCTTGAGTCTCATCAGGGATTGAATTAATGAGAAACAACGCGACATTTTCCCCTCTTTCGGCTGAGAAATTGGTTCATCAATCGGTATTGTTCTACTGATGTCCGTATCTTCTGTTAAGAGATCGCAAACCTCATTTTGCATTTATTAATGGCACAAAAAAGATAAGCTATCTGTTGTTTTAGAGTTTTTAGCAATGGGTCCTACCGTCCCTTCGGTATACCTCTTCCTAATCCGGCTTGCGTTACGAAGAAGAGCGAGGGAAAAGTTAGAAAGTGGAAGGATAAGCATACCTTCGTCGGAACACGCAGCCGGTTATTCTCTAAAGCGGGACATTTCTTCTTAAATAGGAGCAGAAGCAACTAATTTTTTTCTTTATTTTTCCATCTATAGTTTTAACACCTTAGCCTTCCGGGGGAACAGCTTTAGCAATACGAAGAGATGGTGGAGATAAGGTCTGACATTCCTAAATGAGAGTTGAGAGTGGCGAGATAAGGAAGTAGGTTGCTTGCTGCCAAGGCTGTTATAGGGACGTAGAAGAGCAAGGGGAGATAAGATGCCCGGTAAATCCCGGTTTGGTGAAGGAAAACGAGTATCCGAAAGAGCCGGCCAAGCAATCAGAAAAGGCCCTTGTAATACGAGGGGAGCCAGCAGGGATGGAGGGAGCCAGAATTGCTGCCCTAAGCGGTTACCAGGTAATTCCATACCAGGAAACCAGGAGACTGGGCGGGCAGTCCGTATTGGCCTGTGCATCCGCGCAGTTTGAGACTTTGATAAACTATTAACAAGAAGACTTAAACAAGGAGGGGGTAAGGATCAACCTAAGGCCAGAAGTTACCCCTTCCCTGATTGAAGAAATGAAGCCTGATGTGGTGATCATAGACACGAGAGACCCCATCACTTCCAGGAGTTCCAGGCGTAGAAAGTGGGAATGTCTTTACTCCCGAGGCTATTTTATTAGGAAAAGCAGAGGTTGGTGAAAGGGTGGTGGTAGCAGGTGGAGGGCTTATCGGGATTGATACCGCTGCTTTTCTCGCGGGGAAAAGGAGAAGGATCACCATTACATCCACAAGAGAAGAGATTAGGAAATTAAATGATAGGGCTTCTTAAGGTACTTTTCCACTCTTCCAGGGCGGTCCCTCTTAGACATTGTTTATCCTCAAAGAGTGTCCGTTCTTGCCGGTTTTCGAGTGAAGAGGTTGATGGCTCCTAAGAGGTCGATTTCGTTTACTAAGTGAGGATTTTCGACGGATTTGAAACATTCAGCCAAAATTCTAAAACTCGGGCTAACGCGCTCAAACAGTTAGAATTTTTTGACGCTGAATCTTTCAAACCCTTTTCTCCCGGAATGCTCAAATTCGTTCACAAAAGACTTTCTATGGGCCGTCAAAGTTAGACCATTACCATTTTTTCCCTTGACACGACCGACAAGATATGATTTAAGGGGCATGCATTTAACCTAATGGTTGGTTGGTTTATGTTCGAAACAGATGAATTTCCTTCCTTCGTGATCCGTTTAGACTGTGGATACAAAAAAAGATAATAGAGACAGGTTGATCAGGATAGCTGCACACCTTTTTCGTACCAGGGGATTTCACGCCACGTCCATGAACGATATCTCGCGCGAGATGGGGATCAGGAAGAGTTCTATTTACTACTATATCAAGTCAAAGGATGATCTTTTATTTGATATATCAAGGATTACTACGGAGATGCTCATTCCTGTTGCCGAAGAGGCCGCATTCTCTGATCTTGAGCCTGAAAAGAAGTTGAGGTTGATAATAGATAATCATGTTAAATTGATAGCAGAGAATTTCGATTTTTTCTTCACGTCACTCCATGAGCTTCAGTCATTGACCGAAAGGAAACAAGAGGTTCTCGATATCCGGGATCGTTATGAGAGGCTTGTAAGGGGGATAATTAGATCAGGGATACAGAATGGGACTTTCAGGGATATAGACGTAAAGATAGCCACTTTTACTCTCCTTGGCATGATGAATTGGATGATTAGATGGTATCATGCTGATGGTCCTATCTCCTATGAAGAGATCGCAGATATCTTCTCGGAAATATTTATCAATGGGATAAAGAAGGTTAATTAAGGTTTTGGCTTTTAGAGATCCACATACTTAGAGAACAAGAATCTACCGGATGTTCGGTAGAAGCCTAGCAACTTAAGGAGTAAGAAAGGAGAATGAGGCCTGATGGATTTTAATTTTACTGAGGAACAAATCATCTTCCGAGACACAATACGCCGCTTTGCAGAACAGGAGATTGCTCCACTAGTAGAGGAAGCAGAGGAGAGGGAGAAATTCCCGATTGAACT
>DTYH01000157.1 GCA_012961955.1 Desulfobacterales bacterium
GCAAAATATCCAAAATCAAAGTTTCATATGTCTCTAAATTTACACCCTTTTTGTGATGAAAAAGTTTTTCTAAATCCTTTATATTCTGATCCTGCAAGATTTCATCAGTGGCGAAGTTTAGCGCCTTCAAGGCATCGGAATAGGTATCCTTATCTGCTGCTTCGCATATAGCAAATATCTTGCCATCATTCTCCGCAACATTTGAGCCTACCCATTTAATGGTAGAAGGGATGTCAGCCTTTGACAAGGCTTCTGCGAGTTGCTTTGCAGTTATGGAGAGATTGTGGACACTTAAAAAACGTGCCATTTGATATTACCCCTTTCTTTCTTGTTTTAGATGCATATAAGGATGTGTAAACACCTTTTTATTTTATCACACCAAATCTAACTTCAAATGTCAACAAATTTTTTTAGATTCCTTTTGCAGCTCGCCTAAGCAATATCTCCGCATATCCACTTGTAGAGCAAAGCCGAGCTGAGTTCCAGTTTAAGCCATCAACTGTTCCCTTCCTTCTAGACTTCTAACTGTATGTAATTATGAAATATTTCACTCAAATCCTTGAATCCTTATATTTTACCGACTCATCTGGAGAAGAGCCTTAAACCTAAGGTTAATTCGAGCTTTGTAATCTAAGCCTCCTCAAAATCGGACAACCTACGTACTCCCAGTCGCATCGGCAAAAGAACAGCCATAATATTCAGGACAAGGACTAGTCCAAACGAAGAAATAATCCATATCCATTCCAGTATGGATACTGTTTCTCTTCCGATTTGACTCATGAAGATCGTATACACCGGTCCTGCCTCCAGGACCACCACTAACCCAATATATCCCATACAGAGTATCATGTAGAGCATCCCACCAAAGCCAGTTGCTGCCTGCGCCATATTTTCGATATAGAAGTTCGGATACATTGCCCCCATCCCAACCCCCATGGCTGTAATCCCAAAGACCATGAGAAAGATTGTGGCAGTAGAAAGATACATCATGAAGGGCGTTACCTTTAATAGTTTATTAGTAGATATTATCAAGACCTCAGCAAGTGTAAGCAAAGGTACAATATAGGTCCAGAACTTTGCCCAGAGGAACGTCTGAGTCTTTACCGGAGATGATTTTATGATCCAATATGCTCGACCTTCCATACTCACAGCAGGAAAGACAAACCGGACAGAGACGGCAGCGAGTACAAAACCGGCTAGACCCATATTTAGGAAAGACAACACATTTTGCAGGTAGACCGCTTTTATGGGAGACCTCTCGAGAGGGAGGACTTTAAAATTGTATAGATAGACCACGATAACGGCGCCCAACAAGAACATTTGTGACCATTGGGTATTATCCCGAAAAAAACTCTTAATATCCTTAAATAATACGATTTTGACATGTCTGCCAACAGGGAGGAAGGGATACAGACCCGTTTTCAGATCTATCACTTTTTGAGATATCTTACGTCGGGCTACTTGAGATCTGGAAACCCCTTTAAAATAGATGATACCAGCCAATCTTGTCTGAATAAAGATCAGAGAAATGGCAGTGGTCCACAGCAGAAAGAAATAAAAGATCCTATCTCCCCTTTTTCCACCCAAAAAGGGCCAGAGAGTCTCCAAACACCATGCGCTTGGCAGAAATGGAGACCCTGGTGTCTTCATGGATTCAAAGTAGAGAATAATCGTGGCAAAAGCGTCTGGATCAACTAGCCTCTCTGGTCTGATAAGACGGAAAGTGAAATAGAGTACAAGCACCACAATGATACATAAAAAAAGAAATATATCTCTGGTTCTGTCAGCAGGAAGAGAAACGACGAGTAACATAACTGCAATAGTTCCTAGGGCCGAAGCCACCATGCAGAGGGGGAGCATAGAACCGAGCACGGTTAGGAAAAACCCTAGATTTGCGCTATAGATTAAACCATAGGCTAAAAATACCGGGAGACTGAACAGAATAACCATCCATGAGCTATCCATTGTACTTTCAATCCATCTTGCCAGAAAAATCTGTTCTCCACAAACCGGGACTGAATGTACCAGCATCAAATCGTTTGCCAGATACAGTGTTGAAAGAGCAGTAAGCACGCTGCTGAAGATCAGTATGGAGAAAAGGATCAAAAGCACCATTGAGAGGAGTTTCTGGGCCAATATATCACCAAAGCCTTCAACAGATTGAAAATATGAGAGTACACGATAGAATATGACAAACGTGCCGAACCAAAAAAAGATACCCAATCCTCCCAAACCTAAGACACGAAGAAGGCTTTGGCGGCCATCAAGCCTTTGTAGGCGGTTCTTAAAGGACCAGAGACGGGGTTTTAACAGATATATGATACTGTTCATGTAACACTCTTCACTTTTCACTCTTAACTCTTAACTTCTTCGAAGAGTTCTGAAGATAAAGGTGGGTCATATCCATCAGGAGCCGGTTGAGATCGTAACGTTTAAGAACAAATTCTTGTCCCTTTCGAGCAAGATCTTTTCTCGTTTGGCAATCACCTAAAAGGTACGTCATCTTTTCCAGGAAGTCACGCCTATCACTGGGGTTCGCCAGAAGACCATTCTTATTATGCTCGATCAGATCCGGAACCCCTCCTACGCAGGAGGCCAAAACAGGACATCCGCTCGCCATGGCCTCGATAACAGCCACAGGCGTGCCTTCATTGACTGAAGTAAGTACAAGGAGATCGATAGCCTTATACACAATTTCTATATCTTTTTGCCAGCCCAGAAATATGACTCGATCGGAAAGCCTTCTTTCTCTTACCATCCTTTCCAGGCGTGGTCGCTCCTCGCCGTCCCCGACAATGACAAATAAGATGTCCTCATCTTCTTTTCTGCTCTCCTCTGCCAACCAGATAAAGAGCTTGTGATTCTTCACTGGTGCAAGACGTCCAACTATCCCTACGATCTTTTTGTCTTTTGGTAGATTCAGCCTTTCTCTTGCTTGATCCTTATTGTTTGCTGTAACAAACCTGGAAAGATCGAACCCTAGAGGAATCACCACAATTCTCTCTTTGGACCTCAGATATGCTCCGATTTCTTCCTTCTGCCTGGGACTGATGGCAACAATGTAGGTCGAGAAAAGGGCAAGTAGACGTTCAATGAGAACAAAGAATCTTGTTTTTCGAAGCGGAAAATAGCTGTGAAAGACATGTCCATGAAATGTGTGTACGATTATTGGAACACGTGCAAGGAGCGCGGCAATACGACCTATGGTTCCCGCTTTTGCAGTATGAGTATGGACTATATCCGGTCTTTCACGACGAAAGATGCGCCAGAGCGTTATAACAGCCCTTACGTCATCTAAAGGGGATATCTCCCTTTGCAATTCAGAAACCAATATAGGCCTAACGCCGAGCGCTTCTGCCAAGTACGTCATATCCCCCTCGTTAGGACCGATACACCCTGTTATCAGAATAGTCTCAAACAGATTGCTGTCAAGTTTTGCAGTGAGATTAAGTACATGAATGGCCGGTCCTCCGATGTTTAATCGTGCTATTACCCGGACAATCTTGATCTTCCGCATACCACGCTTAACTCTCTGTTGTATTTCCCAGTCCGAATAAAGAGAAAGACACCATGGCCCTATGTTCTTGCTCGTGCTTATCGATGAGCCTGCCAGTATAACTTATGGTAATCGCCCAACATTGCTGAGTATATGTTGCCTCAATTCTTCCCTTCACATGGAGATTGTCCTTTAAGGAATATTCGTCCTCTATTTTGAGTACAAGAGAGTCCAATAACCTAAGGGCGATTGAGGTGTCGATTTCTCTATTCAAATCCCGATTATAGCGATATCTCAACTTCAGGCTATTACCACGCATGTCTGAAAGAACGATAGCCCCGTTTACGCTGTTAAAGGCATTATCGTATGGAGACCAGGCGAAGTCTCCTTGAAAAGATATATACCTGAAAAGGTCTGCTTCCATTTCACCTGATATGTCGGAGAATGGCCTGGCCTCCTCGCTAGGATCGCGCTCACGACGGCTTTCGTTAATATCAAAGGATTGCCACAACTTTAGACGACAAAACTCCTTATAGTAATATGGAGGTTCTTGTTGCTGTTCCAACTTGGGTTGCTTCCCTTCTCCCTTTCGCACCTTAGCCGTAAGATAGTTTGTAAGAGAATAGGTTAGGATATTCTTCTCATCTACTTTGTCTGAGAATACGGGGAGTGAAGACTGGTCCTTTTTCGGTATATATTGATAGACAATTTTCGGGATTATGGCATGCTTAATCTTGGATACTCTTTTGCTTTTTAAAGAAAAAATCCGATATAGCTCTGTTGAAAGATCGCCTCGAATATCATAAATCTCCCGAGAATGTATCCTTTTTCCCTCTCCTGCCAGGTCCAAACTTCTCTTTGCCTCATCTGCAAACTGGTATCGTTCGACCAGGTATGCTGTTTCTCTGAATCCAAAGCTGGGCTCAAAACTAAACATATTTCTACATTTATACGGCCAGTAGATCCGTGAATACAACTCAAAGACATGTCCGTAGGTGCCTCTCTTTCGCCACTTGTATTCATAAGAGGCCTTTCCAGTATAATAAAGATGATACAACATTCCAGGTAGAGGCTGCCTTGATGCCTGAAACTCTATTCCAGGAAGGGTCTGTAGATGATTATTGTCTTTATCCTCCCATCTCTGTCTTATATCGTCATGATAGATCATCCTACCATTCAGACTGAATCCCTCCCAGTCTTTAGCGATAACTATCTTGTTCGTCCTGACTATTTCATCGTCATCCTCGACACTTCGACCAAATATATCTTCGTAGTATCCTTTGGTTCTATCAAAACCAGTGAATCCGAAATTAAAATCCTTCAAATATTCCTGATCGCTTACTATATCGAGGTCTACTCTAACCGTAAACCCACCCGGAAGAGACTGGTCGTGTTTGCCCCTTAACCACCAGCGGTGCCGAGGGGTTTTTTGAGGCAGCCGGTTAGATTTGTCATTCAGATAGTCGAACATGAATGTCCCCTTAGATTCCTGGTCCAGTACATATCGATACTCCAGTCCTTCCATCAGGCCTCGGCGGCTCATCCAGTTTTGATAAAGGGTGGCATCCATACTGTCACTTATTGCCCAGAAGAAAGGAAGGTTCACATTAATCCCATAACGGTCGGAATATCCAAACTTAGGGATCAGAAAGCCGGTCTGCCTCTTCAGCTTAACCGGAAATATTAGATAGGGCGAATATAGCACGGGTATTCCTTTGATATGAAATGCAGCACTCTTGACCTTTCCATAACCTTCGATAGTGATATCCACCTCCTTTCCGGAAAAATTCCAGTCCGGGCAATCGCCATCACAGGTGGTAAATGTACCTTCCTGAATCCTGTATGTATCCTTGCCTGTCTTTTCTATCTTCTCTCCGCCAATGTAGAAATGCCCTTCTTTAATAAACAACCTTCCATCATAGACCGTTCCTGTACCAGCGGCCAGATAGAGTTCAACCCGCTCACCACTTAACCTATCCTGACCAGAGATAATAAGCACGTTACCACAGGCTATCGCCTTTTCTGTCTCTTCGTAGATGGATACCTCATCAGCCATAATGGTCAGGATTCCTCTGGTTATGGTAACATTACCCTTAGCTATATAAACCCCTTTACTTTTTTCGTAAGTTAGTGTATCCGCCTCTACATGCCATGGTATGTCAGAAGTCTCCTGCCCAACTAGAAGAACATCCTGCGCATAAGACCTAGCGCCGAATCCGCCATAGAGCAGGATGGCCAGCACGGTAATCGCACCTATTATCTTCAAAGGCAAACATCTCCTCAGGAAATTACGAGCAATCCAGGTATATAGCTGAAATGGACGTCTCTGGTGAGTAGTTTTAGCCCACGTTGAAATGCCACAGATGCTATCCAGATATCATTAGTAGGAATCGGCCTCCCTGTTCTTCTCAATTCGTTTAAGATGTGGCTATAAAATTCGGCTGTCTCATCGTCGATGTAACAAAGAAAGACTCTCGGTGAATCCAGGAATTGTTTCAATTCTTCTCTGTTCTTTTTCTCGTTAGGGCCGCCTTTAAATGCTGACAGTAGCTCCCCAACGCTGATTGCGGAAATTCCTATTCTTCGACATTGTCGAAGAATTGAAACCACATCGGGATCCCCTTTCATGGCATAGGTATAGATATTAGTGTCGATCAACAGCTCCTGCATCCCACAGTTCCTCATCAATCTTTCTTTCAAGGGTAATCTTATCTTGAATAGCCCTGAACTCTTCTTCTGTCCAACTTCCAAATAGATGGTCTAAGTCTTTGTAAATCCTGGTAAATCTTTTTTGCTTTTCCATGCCCAGACTCCGCCTGAGTATATCTAGGACAAGTTGGTTAATACTCTTGGACTGATCCGCAGCAGTTCGCTTTAATCTTTCTGCAAGATCAGGATCGATACCACGAACAGTGATCGTCTTCATAAGGCCCTCCGTTAATTCGTATGCTATCGTTCTTAGCCTTTAAGATGCAACCAGAATATAGTATCATCCATAGGATGTCAAGGACTCCCTGAATAGACCTATCTCTCAAGCCAGCGTTCCCGCCACATCTCCCATATCAAAAGGGACCAGAGGGAGTCCTTATGGTTTGATCTCCCGGACAGGTGTTCTTTTATCTTTCTTTCCACTATCCTTTGATCAAAGAGTCCTTCTTCTCTTAGCCTGTTTGAGGAAAGATAATCCAAAAGTAAGCTCCTTAGATCTCCTCGAAACCATTTATCGATCGGAACCCCAAAGCCCATCTTGGGCCTTTCAAAGAGTTCTTCTGGGATGTATCGGGCGAGAAGCTTTTTCAGGAGGTACTTGCCTGTACCGTCCCTATATTTAAAGTTGTCAGGGAGCCTGTGCGTGTATTCCACGACCCGATGATCCAGGAGGGGGACTCGAACCTCCAGACTGACTGCCATACTGGCACGATCCACCTTGGTCAACATGTCATCAGGGAGGTATGTTTTTTGATCTACACGCATGAGTCTGGAAAGAATAGACCAGCCTTCGGTTCCTTGGAATGCTTCTTCGTACATACCATCTACAATTCCCCGAGCGATCAACCTTACCAATTCTTCTTCTGGCCAAACAGATATGGTAGCTCGATAGATTTCCTTTACATCGCCGCCTTTCGTGATCATGGCAAGGAACTTGCGCCACTTGTCTTGGAAATTGGCCACCTGGAACCTTTGGGGGAGGTGCGGTTGCAGAGGGAGATAGCATTTCTCCACCCACTCAGGAGGGAATTTTGCCAGCAAAGTACCGGCAAGGCTTCTCAGAAAATCGGGGAATTTGCGGATACTCTCGACCATGGCCTGAGTGCTCCGGTATCGGACATACCCTGCAAACTGTTCATCTCCGCCGTCTCCGGACAACGCTACTGTTACTCGAGAACGGGCTATACGGCAAACCAGGAAGGTGGGAATAGCCGAAGAATCCGCAAAAGGCTCGTCATAGATTTCTGGCAGGCAAGGGATCACATCCATGACATCCTTGGATGTAACATAGAATTCGGTGTGATCCGTTCCAAGATACTCGGCTACTTTGCGCGCCCAAGGCGCCTCATCGTACCCTACCTCCTTGAATCCTATACTAAAGGTACGGACCGGAGACGTGTTTGCCTTTTGCATGGTGGCCACGACAATCGAAGAGTCTATCCCGCCGCTGAGCAAAGCCCCAAGAGGAACATCACTCACAAGCCGATCCGATACTGCTCGAGTGAGAAGCTGATCCAATTCCTCAAGAGCCTCCTCCTCAAAAAGGGATCTATTCTTTGAATCTGTATTTCTTTCAGCTAGTTTCCAATATGGTTTAACCTGGAGCCTGCGACCATCAAACATTGCATAGTGACCAGGAATGAGCTTGAATGTGTGTTTAAAAATCGTCCTTGGGGATGGAATGTATTGATAGTGTAGGAACAGGGCTAACGCGTCCGTATCTATCTCCCTCTTGGACCTAGTGAATGTCATAATGGCCTTCAGTTCTGAGGCAAAGATAAGTGTGTTATCGTTGACGTAATAATAGAGAGGTTTTATTCCTATTCGGTCTCTAGCCAGAAAAAGATACCTCTTACGCCTGTCCCAAATTGCTATAGCAAACATGCCCACAAAACGTTTGAGGCAATCAATTCCCCATTGAAGGTAGGACTTTAGTATGACTTCCGTGTCGGTGGCGCTTTGAAAATGGTAACCGTATCCCCCTAATATGCCACGGATATCTCTAAAATTGTAAACCTCACCATTGTAGACAATTTGGACACTCCCGTCATCACTTGACATGGGCTGCCGCCCTGCACTCGATAGATCGATTACTGACAATCGCCTATGCCCGAGCCCGACACCATTCTCCTTGTCAAAAAAAAGGCCCGAATCGTCCGGGCCTCGATGGAAAATGGTAGAAACTGATTTGGGAAGTAATTCCCTCAATGTTTCAAAGTCATTTGTGGTTTTAAAACCAACGATTCCGCACATGTCAATTTAATAGGTATTGCATCCAGTGGGAACCTATTCCTTGTTTCACCTCAGAATTAGTTCACGCGCCTGGAGGCTTATCCCTCCTTTCCAATCAAGTCAAAGTAGATTGATTCTGTTTTTTTTACCATCTTTTCTACAGAAAATTGAGACAGTAATCTTTCGTATCCTTTCCTGCCCATATAGTTTCTCGTCTCAGACGATTCTACCAATCTTCTCATAGCTTCTTTTAGATCTGAAATATCGTAGGCTTTTACCAAAATTCCTGTTTCTCCGTCTACTACTATTTCAGGGATCGCACCTACGTTCGATGCTACCACAGGCTTTCGCCACGACATAGCCTCCAACAAGACTAATCCAAACCCTTCCCAGATCGAAGGAAAGACAAAGATGTCGAATCCTGCTATGAGTCGTACGGCATCACTCCGAAACCCAGTAAAGAAGACTGAATCTTCAAGCCCCTTACGTGTCACCTCTCTCTCTAGCCTTTCCCTCAGATACCCATCACCAACGATCACCAATACGATCTTTAATCCGTCTCTGACTAACCTCCGGAATGCCTCTATTAGAAATAAATGCCCCTTTTGGGGAATGAGCCGCGCTACGTTCCCGATGATGACACGATCGTCGGGTATCCTGAATTCGGATCTCAAGCTTTCTATTCGAGCCGATTTTCCAAGATCCGTTTCAGCCTGTTTACAGTCAAGTCCGTATTTGATAACAGTGATCTTCTCTATGTCAATACCTTCTGTCTCATGCAAAAAATCCTTCAACGAATCAGATATGGCGATAACCCGGCGGTGATACCTTGAAATGCTTTTATTTAATAATCTGAAAAGTAGGTTTTTCCTGAAAGGGTCCGGATTGTGTTTGGAAGAAACAATCCTCGTTACCCCTGCCATCCGGGATGCTATTGTTCCATAGAGGTCCCCGTGAATCAGGTGTGTATGGACGATATCCGGTTCGATTCTTTTTACTGTAGAATAGATCTTCCAGATAACAAGAAGATCAAGATGATGCCTTATGGTAATAGTGTGAACTCTTATTCCACTCTTTTTGAGTCTTTCTCTAAACTCAGCTACTGGATTGTTGTTTTCTAAAAGTAGGACGACATGGATATTGAATCGCTTATCTAACTCTGGCAAAAGTTTAAGGAGATGGTTCTCAGTGCCACAAACCCCGGTTGCCTTGAGGATATGTACGATTTTTATTTCAGACCTCCTCACTAATTCTTATGTAACCGCTCACGATGTGAGGTTTTTGTTTGGGCTCCGATGCCCCCAGTCTATTTTTCCAGTAAACTACCAATCGGTGATGTACGCCCCCTCCGCATTCTACCTTCATTTCGCTGCGGTAGCTGCGGTTTCCCTCATCGCTGACTCACGGAAGAAGTAAAGGCTTTTGCCAACTCGTTTTAAGGAAAACCTCCCAGTATGAGCGCGCACCCTTAATACTATTCCTGTTATTCATGGTAATTGCCTGTACTCCTATATCTATTGTAGAACATGTTTTCTATCTTCGTTTTTCTTTCTTCTCTGGGTATCCTTGCAATAAACTTGTCTTCGTAAAATGAATCATCATCAAAATGGGTAGTTGAGATCTCTTCGAATATTACCCCATTTGCTGTCTGAAATTTATGCCATTCATTTTGATGAATCACTATTGAGTCGCCTGCACGTAGAACATGTCGATTACCTTCTATTTCAACCTCCATTTCACCGAATAATACCTGAAAAGTCTCTTCTTTTCTTTTATGGTAATGATACGGATGTTTCTGTCGGGGAAGCATTAGGATCAATTTCTTGCAATATGCTCTATTGATACAGTCAATGATGATTGCCCCAAATTCACGGAATCTTTCTAAACCATAATGATGTGATAATTCAATTTTGTAATCATTCCCGATAGGAATGCGTGCCTCATTTAGCATACCTTTTATCTGAAGAACGATCCTATTTATAATTTCTTGGGTTGATGTGAATCTCTCTATCACATCTTCTGAAATAGGTTCATTACGTTTGTAATCTTTGTCTGCCGTAAAACAATCCTTCCAGTATCCACTCTCTAATTGATTTTCTTGCAATGGCATAGCAAAGAATACAACAGACCGTCTTAAAGGTGTCCCCTTTTTTATCTCTTCTTTTGCATAAACTCCACGTTTTAGAGACCGCAACGACTCCTCTTCTTTGTGTCCTACTGGCGGTCTTCTCTCAGCTCCACAGGCACATACGGCTTCCTTATAAGCTCGTAACCATCTTCTTATCTGTTGTGGAGTTGAGGAATATGGATTGAGCTTTATTTCATTGTTTTCGATACCTACATGTCTTTCAAAGACTCGAGCGCCCTTAGCATACGCGATCTTTATGCCGTCCAGGTAATCAGGTGGTTCATGCGTTGAAAACCCGACAGTTATGTGAGGATACCGTTTCTTAAAAATCTCGATCTGATTTAACTGTAGCTTCACTGTAGGAGTTGGATAAAGGGCCACACAGTGCATTAGTGCAAACTCGACATGCTTTAACTCAAGAAAACTAACTAGATCATCGATTGAGTTCATACTAAGGCCGGCCGTTGAGACAACCACGGGTTTATGTGCTTCAGCAACCTTTTCGATCAGGGGCCAGTCAGAAGCAGAACAACTGGCTATTTTTATAATTTCGATTCCAAGTCTTTTAATTAATTCTACCGACTCTTCGTCAAATGGGGTAGCCATAGTGGTAAGTTTGTTTTCCTCCACCCTTTTAGTAAAAATCTCGTAGTCTTCGTTAGAGATCCTTGTGGATACAAACCTGGGGATATGGGGTAGGTCGGTTCTATCCTTGAAGTTAGGATGAATAAACGTGTCTATTTGCCTGAACTGAAATTTGATGGCTCCCCTTACCCCTTCCTCATTGGAAACCTTGGATATTTCATCGATTATCTTTAA